>NZ_JBHJMR010000013.1:0-82936 GCF_042310355.1 Wenzhouxiangella indolica
GCGTCAGGCCAAGGGCGGCTTCGAAAATCTGTGCGCTCATCACTCCGGCTCCAATCAGGGTCCCGAGGCGATGATACCCACTCAAAATTCAACAGAGGCCTAAATACTCCCTTTTGCCGTCCGAATTCATCGCCAAGAGGAAGAAAGGTCATTGAGGAAAGACGACTCTGCTGTGTTGCAGCTGTTAACTGCTCAACGAGCTGACGGGTGAAACTAGTTGGTTGAACAAGGTGGCTAATATTCTGAATCGCACAGGTAGAACGCACCCTCTCGTCGGCACACCCGGGATCCTCGCTATATCGATTCAAAGTCAATGCTCTGAGCTCATTCACTGAAAGACCGTGCAGGGTTGCCAACCTAATCAGAAATGAGTTAATAGACTCAACCTCTGAAGAGCCTATACCTAAAGGATGAAGCCGGAATAATTTCATTCGTCTATCATCTTTTTGTAGACGCGATTTCGTATTTCGAAAGGCTTACGTCCTCGCTTTGACTTTTCGGACGCCTTAACCTTTTTCCAATCTACCGGACGCTTTTCCGGAGTCTTGTTAAGGAGTTCTGCGCCGAGTTCAATCTCTGCGGCTATTGCCTTGAGATCGCCATCGTTTCGGCGCGCTATATCCATATGACGCCATGCCAGGGCGGTGTCCCCTTCTTTCTCCATCCTCGCGAGCGCGGAGCGCAGCCAGCGGCCTACGGCCCCGACAACACCAAGACTGTAGGTGTAGATGTATTCTGCCCAATCACTTAGGGAAGTCACACCAGATTCGAACCTAACCCCTTGCGAATACCATTCGAGAACCTTTAGAAACTCAAAAGCATCCTCTTCCGTCACGCCATACGGTGTAAATTCAACTATCGATGATCGCCCGACCATGTGGTTGGAGCTACGCAGCATGCGGACGATTGGGTACGCGCCTGCGAGTACCAGCGTAACCTCCGCACTGGCCGAAAAACTTTTAAACGAGTCCAAAATGGCGGTTCGAACGTGTGCAGATTTTCCGTGCCACTCGATATGCTGCGCTTCGTCTATGGCCAAAAAACGCGTACGGAGGTACCTTAGCGCATGCTCACATGCTGCCATCAGATCGGGGGTGTTCCTTCTATCAACTCGGTCTAAGTTAGCCTTACGAATCGAGGCGTTTTCCGCGGATGTTGAGTATGCTGGGTGCTCAAGCGCCCTTAAAAGATCCGCATAGAATGCTTTCGAGGAGAAACGACCTTCCTGAGCTCGATTGAGCGCCAGAACATACACGAATGGGTTCTCACTCATTGGATCACCACCTGATGCGTCTAGGTACTCTCTGGCTAATCGCTTTAAGAGTGATGTCTTGCCTGCCCTCGACGGACCGGTCAGAACAATGACCTCACCAACATCCGAGTAGGCCAGCTCCGTCTGCAGGGCGGACAGCGCATCGCGATATGTTTTATGGTGTAATTTCTTGGAAAGAATTTGATCTTTTTTAATCCTTGCCCAACTCGCAATTTCTTTTTCCATTAGTCATCCTGTTCATCAAATTCCATTTCGGGCCTTTCCAATCCGGCGAATAGCCCGATCGACTCTGCTCTATCTCGCATAGTTGAGGATGTCCTCTTTACTGTGTGGCGTCTTTTTTCTTCAAGCCTTTCTTTCTCAACCTCAGCTAACGCAACCAGTTTTTCGTGTTGGTTCTCAGCAGCGAGCTCATCAAGGTGGGCCTTTGCTTCGGCACCCTCGAGGTGGTGCGCCGCCTCATCTAGTCGAACTGCATGCGACAAGCCCTCAAAACGCTCGAATCCTGGCGCCGTAGCACACTGCCATCGGCCATCGACTAAGAAGCGGATCAGGTAGGGGTTTTCCGGGTCTTCTCGGACTTCTTTCTTACGTGGGCCAGTGACTAGATTGTCTGAAGTCGGCGTGTAGTGCTTCCCGAGCTTCTGGATACTCCCGCGATCTGACACGGTATAGTCATCGCAGTCAACGGAGGTCGCAACCTGAAACCGGCTATCAACATCGACCGGAATTCCACTCATGGGGAATCGTTCGAGAAGCCTGTTGAACAGCAGCCCTCTGCTAAGGCGAGACCCTGGCGCGAGTTTCTCGTTGTAGGCAGCCTTGGCTTCTTCGAATTTGGGATACAGCGTTAATAGGTTGTCTACCACTTTGTCGTATGGCTGAAACTTTCTGGAAAGCGAGCGCTCTTTCCATTGAATGCACTGAGCAGGATAATCAGCGATGAATGACGAATTTACGCTCGCAAACACGCCCTCTTGTATGCCATTCCACCGGCTGTTTCCACTTGGGCTGACCGTGTAGGTAAATTCGTATTCGGCAGCCAGCTGCCTGGTAAACACAGAGTTCATGTCCTTGCCGCCATCTGTATGTAGCGACTCAAATATCCTGCCGTAACGCCTTGCCAACTCGCGAAACACCAGCGCAAATACCCGCCTTGATGGCTGCTTGAGCGTCAAGAGAAAAAAGAGCATCACTCGCGTTGCCTCGTCGGTGACAATAGTTAGCCATGGTCGAAGGACTAAAGCGCCAAGTGAAGACGTAGCGACACGAACAAAGCCGTCCATTTGGGTATGATCCATCGTCACGCGTTCAAAAGGCCGTTGTGCTTGGGCGTGTCTCTTTATGGCCGGGGTGGACGCCCTTGCCTGATTCGCGGCTCGACGACCACCGGCCTTTCGGGCCATCGTGACGGGATCCAGACCCTTGAAGCGCTCACTGAAAGTCTTCTTCGATACTGGCGGGCTATCCGGATGAGCTTTTCTTGCTCGGCTTTTGTACTCCCGGAATGCCTCATTCCGGCTGTTAAAGCTCTCATTCGGTATGTTGTGTACGAATTCCGTAAGCAGTTCCTGCACTTCCGGCGCGATCTTGGGTTTTCGGTTTCCCCTAAGATGAAACTGGGGCATAAGAACCGAAGATCTGGCTGAACCTGGGCGGGCAGAGGCTAATCTCTTTCGATATCTGCGAGCAGTTCGGCCCGTGCCGTGTTCGGCCCCTTCCTTCGATGCGTAATGCTCGACCGCCTTTCTATTGCCAAATTCAGCAATGTCAACGCTCTCAAAAGTTTGCTTGTTGCGTGCGTGGAGCTCACTCGCTGCGGATTCGAGCAGTTCCTCATTTTCCGCAACGATGGCGCAATCATCAACTAAAGATTGGCGTTGTAAATCGGCGGAAACTGCACCTTGGTCGATCAGCCAGAGGGCGGCATGGAAGTGACTATCTCCAAGAGATTCGCGAATGTAGCCGAGCGTTAGAAATGTTTCTTTTGACAGTCGGTCCGTGATCGTTTTGACGGCATCCAAATCGGGCTCGGTCATGGTGCAGCGAACTCGGTGCAACAGTGTGTGGTTTCTAGCTTCCAAGCGGGAGATTTCTTCGGCTAAGCCAACCTTATAGTCCAATCCAATTTTGGAGAAGTACGCTCGCGCCGGGAGGAAAGTGAAACAGTCTCCTTCTTGTACCCAGTCTTTGGGATTGCTTTCGACAAGCTGCTGGGCATCCTTTGCGGTCTTGACTTCTATTATCTGGACGATATCGGTGAGCAGAACCAGGAGATCAGGAGTGTAGTCTCGGTACTGTGGCCGACCGAGCTTATCGTGCCTGTAGATATGGATTGGGAGAGGCTGAGAATGGTACTCAAGAACATTTTTGCTCTGGTGCTCCAGCCTCCTGATCCAGGCTAATTCTTCTCTCGACTCAAAACACCGCGTTGCTTGATTGATCTCAGAGAATGCATGTCCCGTGACGGACTGCTCTGCACCTCGGCCGATTTGGCGTGTGGGGGCTTCTTTGCGGCTTTGGATCACATACTGGCGGCCCTCATCCGGGATGCTCAGGTCAGCCAAATAAGGCTCAAATTCGTCGTCGGATAACATTGGTCCCTCCATGTCTCGGGCATGACTCGCCCGTCTCCGGCCGTCTGGACTGTTGACGGGCCAGGTTAGGTGTGGATAATGGAGGGTGCCGGAGAACCCTAAACTACGGCACCATCCTCAGAGCCCCGGGCTGCAACCCGGGGCTTTGTCGTTTTCGCGTCAGTCTATTTCCCGACCATTACCTCCTCTCCTCTCTGCTCCAGGGAGAGACGCTGTTCTATGGCGTCAGCCACCTCCCGCGTCTTTGCAAGCAATGTTCGCCTACCAGGAAACCGCCCAAGTGGGACGGGTAGATTCCCCGCGGCGTGTGCCTGACGGACCGCGCCAGCCGAGGGGTATTTCAGAACGCGCGCCAGCTCATCAACCGTCAGCACAGGCCCGTAGGTCCTGAATAGGTCCAAGTAGGTTTCTGTGTCGCTGGCCATCTCTCGCTGCGTCTGATTGCTCCTAGTTAGTGCCCGAGCTTACAACAATCCGGCAGCTCTGTACAGCCGAAGAATTTGCCATTTTTGTCAATACAATCATGAAATTGGGATACAAATTTTCGTGAGCTTACGGACACTTCTGAGTGGGGGTCGGGGCTAGCGCGCACCCTTCTGATACTTCCTGAGTTTTATAGGATTGGTTAGGAATCTTACCGAGGAGTTATGTGCCTCGATAATTTACTGGAGGACCTCCAGGGTGCCCGGAAACTGGCAGTTTGTGGCTGTTCAGACCGAGAATCGGATACAAATTTACGGCTTCAGGGAAGGTGCCTACACCGAGGGACGGTGCGGGAGCCCCGCGCGGACTCCACCGCCCGCCGTACATTTCGGCGCCTTGGTCAGACAGGGGATCGGGTCATTTCTCTGGTCTACGCGTTAGGCCCGCACAATCAGGCGACCACGCCGTGGGCGATCCGACCGAGGAGCTCCTCGACTTCGCGGGCACCGGTTTCCGTAATCGCGAATTCCGCCGGCGAAACTCCGCCGAGACTCCGGTTGGGCGCACTCATCCATTCGCTACCGTCACGTTTGCTGCCGAGGACGTCCTCGGCCATTCCGTACAAGCCCACAAGCCGGACAAACCGGTCTGATTCGTCAGCGGTGAAGCGGCCGCCGCGTTTGCGCCGCTGAAAGGTGCTGGGGGAGATATGGAGCGTTCTTTGCAACAGGGGCTCAGGAATGTGGTACTCCGCGGCCAGCCGGATCACCTTGCCGGAGAGAAAGCCGCGGCTGATCATCTGGACCATCTCGGTGATCGAGTGGCCGCCGCCAAGGGCATCAAAGGCGTAGAACCGGAAATCCCGGGCGGAAATGGCGAGCTGTTCGTGTTCGGTTTGACCAGCCATGACACAGCCCTCCACCAGATAGTCATTTGACCATCTTCAATGGCCAGATCCTAAAACAGCTGCCCTCACCCGTGCAAACGCGCCCCTGCAGGCGCATCTTGGGATGTGCTCCTGCCGCTGTGGGCTACTACGACAAGCCTGGCTAGCAGCTCTGCTCAAAACTCCAGACCAGCGGCGTTAGGCGTACCCTCCAGCGGTCACCCGATCCAGATACCCCTCCACCGCAGATTCTCGCCCCATTTTCAGCATGTCCTCGGCAGTCATGAGCCCAAAACTGGGCAATGACTGCGACCGAAACCAGGCGAAAGCTATTCTCGGGTGGCCGGTCCACGGCGCTACGCGCTCCAGGATATACACCAGGGCCAGCAATCGACGCTGAGCTACCTCAGAGCGCCGCTGCGGGTCGTCTGGGCCGTCTTCGGGGGATAGGCCGACAGAGGCCACCAGTTCGGCCTTGGTGGCGAGCAGAATCCCAGCCAGCGCATCAACGTCGACCGTTCCGTCAGATCGTATGATCCGGTTCGTCCAACCCGAAGGATTGCTCATGGCAGGCCCAGCCTAGCTCCTAATTTGCACCTCCCGGAAAGTATACTCCACCACGTAGCGAGTACATTCTGTCCCGGGCCAACGAGGGCCAAAACTCCAAAACAGCCACAGCACAATGAGCTTGGCGGCGCCCAACCGCAAGGCGGACCACGCCCAGCCAATTCACAACATGCGCGCCCTAACGGGGCTCAGCGACTGCAAAATCCATCACAGACCCGAATCGAAGTCCACCAAAGACCTACTCGTCGTAATATTTCTGATAGCCTCGCGCGTCCCGGGAGCCTCGCGAATTATCTCTGGACTCTCTTCATCATGGTATGAAACAAATCGAACGTGCTGTGATTCGCAACGGTTGAAGAAGTAGCAAGAGCTCGGAGACTGTGATTTCGCCATCCGGAAAAAGGGAAGAAGCTTTAATCCAACTGCCTCTGAATTACCTAGCAGGTATAGGGAGTCAACATCCATTGGACTGGTAGTTGAGCGCTCAACTCGCTCAAAACTACTTCTTGTTCCCATTAGCTTGGGCATTTTATAGTGATGTTGACCATCTCGGAAGCTTGAAGAGCCCGGCTGAACCAAGTCGACTGATCTCCACGCCAATCCAAAAACCTCACGGACATCTTGTAGAAGATCAAGAAACTTTTTCTCAAGACCCGTCGCAACACTCTCACCCATTGCGCCGCCGTGACCGAGGAATTGGTTACGTAAGCCGCTAGCCTCGTCAAATATCTTAGCAAGCCTAGATTCAGAAATTGCACGCAGAAATCTTTCGCTGTGAATACAATAGATCTCAAATGCTAGGGACTTCAATTCATTATCATCAAGCATCCTTCTCAGTTCTTTTGCTAAAGTAGCGTGAACTGTTTTCCACGTTCCAAACGTCGCCCTTTGTAAAGATGTATTTGCTCGTTTTAGCCCTGAAATGAGGTTTGGCTGAACATGTGCCCACTGATGATCGTCAGATGTAAAGGCGCTGAGGTGGACTGTCGACAGGAAGGCAGAAAGAGCTTCGAAAAAGTCCTTCAATATTGGGAGCCGAACAACTGCCTTTGCCTCAGCTGTTCGATGTCGCCATAGAATACTAGCAAGTGGGTAAGGAAGTGTTTCTAACCAAAAACTGTCCTTGTCATCTCGATTTATAAACTCAAGCCGATTCTCCAATTCATCTGCGGAGGTCTGGCCCTCCCAAATTAACTCACGAGTCTCTGAAACTTCGGACTCAAGCCTCTCAAGTCGACGTTCGACATCAGTAATTTGACCCTGTGCTTCCAAGTTTGGCAAGTAAAACGTCGCCAGCATCAAACGGGTTGGCATTAGTAGTCCAGTATCGGACCTGGCCGCACTCGCCTGCATGGTCAATTGCCCAAGCTCAGACTTTATATAGCTCCTGAAGAATGCTGGATCGACTACAGCCCCATTCAACTTGAAGCGAAACGAGGGGCGATTGCTCGGCGGCGTATTGCCCTCAATGCGTACTGTTCCCGTAATATCAATAATTGCTTCATTCGGACCTACTTCACTCAAGTCATCGTCTTTAGGATCAAACCGCTCAGGCTTTCCTGCGAAGACTTGATCGGCAGGTAAAGGAGAAAACATTCCTTTTCGAAATTGGCTACGCAGTTTATACGCAGCCTCAATCGCCGGATAGCCAAGAAATTTCTCACATTCGGAAATACAACCCAGACTTGGATGGCCACTTTGAGAACGGCGATACCAATTTTTCAGTACGGTAGCGATCTGCTCATCAGTCTCTGGAAGCTTTGCCGTAAAAATTGGTTGCTGATATCCCACCTCTATTAACAGCAAATGAGCGGATACTAGAGTACCTGGAATCAGGCCACTCGGAACATATATTGCTCCTGCGACGCAACAGTTGAGCTTATTTAAAGTTTGGCGAAATTTGGAGCTTGTCGCGAGCCTGTTTTCAACAGTAACAATGGCAAGACCGCCTTTGCTAAGTTTTTCACAGCATGAATAAACAAATGCCTCTGATAGTCCTCTCGGAGCTCTTTCTGGGAAAAGCTCTTTTTGTCCATCAGAAAGTCTTGCGGCAAGCGGGAGGTCAGCAACTATTAAATCATAGCTGCTACCAAGCTGGTTGCGGATCTCTAAAAAGTCAGCGCGCCTTACTGAAGCCTCTTGACCTAGCATGACTTCTGCAATTCGATGGATCTCGGTATCTTTCTCAACCGCATCAACGGTAGACGGGGAGGTCGCGTCAACTATCGCACGGAGCATTGATCCAGACCCACAAGCCGGATCTAATATGGCGCTCGGCTCTTCTTGTTCTGCAAGGGCAGCAACAAACTTTGCTAGAGGCAAGCTTGAAAAGTGCTGGTTCCTGGGATCTGATCCACCAAACATACGCAGGAGCTTAGAAACAAGCTCCGGGGATAATTCGTCAGGAATGTCCCCCTTCACCAGGGGATCAAGCAAGGCGATCACCGCTGAACGACCGGTTTCCTTCTCAACAAACTTAGAACCCCGGCGCTCGATGTTAATTCCGATATCTTTTCTCATCATCAATTCCTACAGGCGGGAGCAGCACCATCTACTCTTGAACCGATCTGGAAGACCTAGACACCTAGCACGCATACTATGATGGAAGGAAGAAGGGTGTAAAATCAGCGGAAGTCGCCAAGCCGGCCTTAGTGATGCTCAGAATCTCTGCGAGCGGAACCACTGGCTGATCATCCGGCGGTCACGCTGATTCTTCGCTCTTCTACTCCATTCAGCTTCACGCCGGCGATCACATCAGGCACTTGCCGGAAGCCTCGAAAAAGCCGGCGCACATTCAGTCTGGAATATCTGGCTCATCGCCCCACATAGCTGAGGCTGCTCTATTCGATCGCGCAGTTCCAGCGCGATTGGCTGAAGCAAACGGGCTACTAGCAGAAGCACTATGGGTTGACCGATAAACGAGTCGATCATTCACAATGGTTCCAATATAGCGACCATCTGGTCCGAAAACCTTCTCACTTTTAATTTTGCCGACAACCGTGCCTGACTGGCTGTAGACTTTGTCACCTAAAACTTGGAGTGGTTTTCCGTCTTTTGTGTAGAGATTCATTTATCCTCCAAAGGAATAGCCTCACTTAAGGACAGCGCTCATTCGCTAACCGAAGGCGGGTCGGCTGGAGTGCCTTGATGGCACGCGGGCATCAGTTCATCCATGGCCTCCCTTAGATTGTGCCCAAGAGACGATAAGGGCGACGAATCCTTAGCCACAAGGGCATCAACAATCAGCCGGATGTAGGCGTCCTTCGATAAGCCTAACTTTCCAATCAGCAATGGCCAATATACTTTGCCCGGAAGGACGCGCACCAGATGTTCTGTTGGGTTTGACACCGCGTCGTCTATGATAGTAGCTTCGGCATCCATGATATTTTTGGGAGATGTCGCCCACTTGGCTGGATCAAGCTCTTCCTCATGATTTTGGCGCGTCGCGGCATCGGATTCTTGGACCTTCAAAGCGTTGAGCGCTCGGTTAAATTGGTCCGTGCATCGGTTTTTAAATCGTTCGGATACCTGTTTGTTTCTTAGGGCACCGGTGAATTTTGCTGCGGCCTCGTTTAGGAATTCACCATATAATACTTCGCTCTGCTCGTTTGGGTTCCCAATATGTTCCGATACCGCGAGGAAAATTGACTTGTGGCAAAGGAGGGATTCAATCTCATGTGCGGGCAAGACGTGAACGGCACTAGGTAATGAGTCCAGGAAAGCATTTGGCCAATAATCTCTGTCAACAATGCCAATCGCCTTCATGCCTTGAACAACCGCCGAATCAGAGAATGCTGCGGTGCACTTGATAACATCGCGGCACGAGCCCACTGGAACAACGGCAATGCTCCGGTCGTTGTAGTACGCTCGCAATACGCGTTGATCCACACTGGATTCCGTGCCTTCGCAGAAAACGACTGTGTCTGCGTAGATCGAGAATGAGGCCGCTGCTAGGATCTCCTTCGAAACGTCCGGCGGAACGCCCTGTTCCACGGGTGTGATCTGAGGGTTGCTGCCGGGTTTCACGATCAAATAACCAGATGCCTGTCTAGACTGGGCGAATGGCAGATCATGGGTTATGTAGACAAAGCGACAGTCCGATCGCAGGCGTTCGAGTTCGTCCCAAAACTGCATGGCAAGCCGTGAGTGGAGGTGAACCTCCGGCTCATCAACGACGATAACGCCCGGTTTGGCATCGAGGACGCGCCCTGCTAGATAGAGGGCGACGCGTTCTCCGTCGCTCATCGACTGTGCAGCATATTCCTTCTCTCCCGCCACATACTCGGAAGTGACCTTGGGGGTGTAGCCCTTGAACACGATTCGGCGCCCAGGGAACAGACGCTCCCACGAATCCTGCAATCGCATAAGTTTCGTAATCTCCGGTTCGACTCCCTCATTGTAGGTGTCACGAAAGTCGATGGCCGATGCCGAATCCTCGGCCATAAGCTTGGCGAATAGGTTGTTAATTTCGGACGAGATATTCCAAGGCTGCTGCCTGTGGCGCTGTTTGTGATTCGTTAGCTCCTGCTCTGCTTGGGTCAGCGACTGCATTGGGATGTTCTCTGCGAGCGCAATGTTCCGTAGCGCGGCTATCGTCTCGGCATCGTTCCATTTGGCCAGCTGCAGGCCGAACCGAGTTTTGCCGGAACCGTTCGGACCAATTATGACCAGGGGAGCATCCCCGTCGTGGATCGCCTGGGCGGAGTTGTACTTGATTGGGATCGTCATTAATCCATCTCTATGCGTGCCAACGTCTTAGCTAAGCGGCGCGCGTAAGTGCGGCCGGTGGAGGCTCTTTACGGTCGGAACGTACTTGAGCGGCTTGTTAGGTTTTTTCCTGCAATAGCTCATTTTTCGCCCTCTGAACTAATACCTCGTAGTAATTCAACGCCAACTTTGCAGCTGCGACAGGATCCTTTGAAGGTAGAGCTCTTTTAAGGTGTTGCTTAGGAGGATTGAACGTCTGCCTGTATCTTCTATTTTCAATCGCAGGTAATAGGGGATCACCTGGCGAATACTCTAGTGTTGGCGTAGATTTGCCATCTTGTGGTTGCGCATCGAATCTGTAACTCATATCCTTAAATAGGTCTAGCCGCGCAATGTGTCCTGACCAATTTGGCGCGATCTTTACATGGGCGCCGGTCCACGCTAGGGGCACTTTACCGTGCTGCGATTGGTGACGGGCCTGATATAGGTACTGTAGCAACTCGTCTTCCTTTCTCTGACGATATATCGGAGCTATCCAAGCGCTGTATTTGGGGACACTGTCTTTCCCTTCGTGGTCAAATGAAACCCAAGCTTCTTGTAATGAGTCAACGAAGCGGCCCCAGGCCTCCGTATAGCAGTAACGGCTCACCGCATTTTCCATTGCCTCAATACTAGAACGCGCCTCAGCCAGTTTACTTACTGCTACGTCCCAGATTCCGTGTTCTTTGGGACTTATTGACTTTTTCCTGGCACCAATCCTTCCTTTAAATATCGGCATTTACTAAATAAATCCAACGTTTGAGCTGAGCGGCGCGCCTCTGGCGCGTCCCGTGGAAGCCCGTCAGGGCCGGAACGTACTTGAGCGACTTGTTAGGTGTTGCGCGATCCGGACTCACCAATGTATCCTTACCATACAACCACCCACACTGCTGGGAATACAAAAAGGAGGTCTATTATGACCAAACTATTGAGATTCCCATTGCTGGCCCAAACTGAGGAACGTTTGGCTTGTGGCTGATGGGGAAGTTGGAGAAGGGAAATGGGGCAGGGGATCTACGCGGAACATTTTTGCTCAAGCGATTTTTGGGTAAAACCATCAGTCGTCTCGTTCAATAACTATCTGCGGTGAAGCTGTCGCTAGGCTAAGTTGCTACAAGAAAACGTTCTGCCATTGCAAAAACGGTGATTGTCATAAAGCCCCAGAGCTTAGCCGCTCCCTTCAAATCTACGGTCTCCAACCTGGATCCTGCCACCGGCTAGTATGTGACTGATGATTACATTCGGTCAAGGTTAATCTCTGGACAGGGCCGGAGTTAAAGCCGGCAAGCAGCCACTCTCGCGGGCTCAGATTTCCGCCTTGTTCCCCTACGATTGCTAGCAGATCACGAGACGCTAGAATAGATCAAAGGATAGAAAGGTCAGGAGCACGCCCGGCGAAGTGGCCCTGTAAATGGACTCATGGGATCAATCCCGAGCACGTCCGCAGCTTCTGGGACAGTCATTGAGGGGGCCCAAGGCGACTGCCCGCTGGCCAGTTAGATCGGGAAGGAGATGCTTTGCCGGTTGGCGTGAAATTCTTGAGAGAGAGTAATTAGCCCAGTAGAACGTCTCCTGTGAAGAGGGCCAACGCAGCCGATCAAGAGTTGACCGATCGATTTGGAAAAGTCAAATTTGTAGTCAATAAATCAGACACTTAATGCCGTGGCCACTTTATGCTTCCTCATCGTGGCCACTTTATGCTTCCCCAACCATAGTGGTTGTAGGTCCGAAACCATAACTTGTCCGTTTCAGACAAGCTATGTTGAAAATATCGCACAACCTGTCCGGCTCGCCTCGGGTAGGCCAGCTTGGGACTGAAGCTTGATCGGCCCCGCTTAGTTTGACGCGGTGAGCGCGTCTCTGCCCTTCGAGGCGCCCTTCAAGACCAGATTAGGAATCATCGGGCTCCTCGTGGCCTCCTTTGATCAGCGGCATGGGTCGACCATGGATATCGATCGGGCCAGCGTCTTGCAATGGTAGTGACCGCACCTTCTCCTCCCAAAGGTCACACTCCTGATCCGTAGGGCCGGGCTGATCTCCAATTGGGTTTCCTCGTTGCATCCGACGAAGCCTCTTCGTGGCGGCATCCAGAAGGCTTGCGCCCTCTATATTGCCCTCAGCCACAGTCAGCCGTCGATCATCATCGTCAAAAATGGAGTACCTTAGTTCCGCCCACTGTAGTTCTCCGGTCAATGTAGTGCTCCAAAATACGAGTACGCGGTCATTGTGAACTTTCGCAAAGATGGGAGCGCTAGCGCCGTCTGATTCCTCATACGGCTGATTCACGACTGTAGGCTGATCCCGCTGCAAAGAATCCCAATCAACTCTAGCAAAAAACAATTTGCTTGCATTCTGAACTCCAACAAGTCCCGAGGCGAAGCGAGAGTCCTGCCAGGCAGCCAGCATTCTTCCTTGCTTGGCTATCAGTTTGACGGTATTTCCCGTCGACGATCTAGTTAGAAGCAGGCTATCTTCTTCAGTGAGGGCCTGACCATCAAACCGGGCATAAAAGGCGGGATGTTGGCGACCACTTCCCTCCTGAATCGACCAGGCGACATGAACTGCCCCCTCAGAATCCAGCTCGACAGTCCAGTTCTTTAGTCGACTTTCTGGCTCAACCAGCACCGACGGATCACTGATCTCCAGACCGGATCCCTCGATAGTGATATCTCGAAGCAGCAGCGCATTTACATCTCGCTCAACGAGCAAGAGCCGCTCGGTTCTTTGGAGAAGCTTGATATCAAAACTTGCGATTCCGATGTCGTACCGCCGTAGCGACTGACTTTCATCAAGGGCGGCCAAATAATTCCGGGGCGCCGTTTCATTCGTGCCATTCGACGATGGCACCTGGTAGGGAACGAAAAACAGAGTCCGACCTCTGTGATGTAGACGCCATGACGGGCGCCTATGGTCGATCCCGATGTACAGGCATCGATCATCGATAGGAAGATCCCAGCCCTCGGGAAGATTGCCCTGAGGATCCCTGGCCACCAGGTTTAGCATTTCTCCTATGGGCCCAGGCCACTTGGCTTCCGGTACGATCTTGGCATATGCCTCGCTGACGACAAACGAGTCGAAATCGTCCTGGCTCCAGCCGATCTGGCCTAGTTCCGGAAGTTCGGAGCGATCGACTTTCTGTCGAGTGGCAACTTCATAGTCGCCATCCTCGGCACAAGAAGCCAGAAGGAGGCCTGATGCTGCCAGGGCGGTTCGGAAAAGCATCTTCATTCGCGAATAGTAATGGTGTGCAGCATCTGGGTCGGTGAATCGGTCCGGATTCTCTAGACACTCTGGAGAATCCGCGGCGATTCGAGGCGAAGGCGGAAAATCAATGGTATGGCTAGCCAGAAAAGCCCGGCCCACTCTCGGCTACTCAGCTGAAAGCCATACTCATGCAACAGCGATGTGGCTTGGCCAAAGGTAGATTCGCTCAACGGGTAATCCCCCCCGAAGAGTGGCGGTACTCAAAAGTAGAATTTTCTCGCAAACCAACGCAAAGGACTTCCCCCGCTTCATGGACACCTCAGGCCCTCACGATGAGCCCTGCTGATGGTCTTGGAGACAGCATGCCGCATCTTCCGGCATAAGCCGAAAGTCTAGTAGCCCGCGCCCGGCCGCCCACGCGATACTGTCGAGTCGACAATGCCCGCGGGCACAGCCATGCAAGAATCAAGCTACCAGCAGCACTTTGATCGCGCCCGTCGCGACCCCGACGCCTACTGGCTGCAGCAGGCCGAGCGCATTCAATGGTTTCGCCGGCCCACGCGCGGTCACGAGCCGGCCGCGGCCGGCGGCATGCAGTGGTTCGCCGACGGCGAGCTCAACACCGCCTGGCTCGCCCTGGACGCGCAGATCGCTGCCGGGCGCGGCGCGCAGGCCGCGCTGATCCACGACTCGCCTGTTACCGGCAGCGTCGAGACCCTGACCTTCGCCGAGCTGACCGAACGCGTCGCGCGCATAGCCGGGGCGCTGGCCGAACTGGGCGTGCAAAAGGGCGACCGGGTGGTGATCTACATGCCGATGGTGCCCGAGGCGGTCATTGGCATGCTGGCCTGCGCCCGGCTCGGTGCCGTTCATTCGGTGGTCTTCGGCGGCTTTGCCGCGCACGAACTGGCCGTGCGCATCGACGATGCCCGTCCCCGCGTCGTCCTGTCGGCCTCCTGCGGCATCGAGGTCGAGCGCGTCATCGAGTACAAGCCACTGCTCGACCGGGCGCTCGAACAGGCCGCTCATCGGCCGGAGGCGACCGTCATCCTGCAACGACCCCAGGCCGAGGCGAACCTGCAGCCCGGCCGCGACCATGACTGGCGGACGCTGGAAGCGGCGGCCGGGCCGGTCGACGCGGTCGCCGTCAAGGGCAACGACCCGCTCTACATCCTGTATACCTCGGGCACCACCGGCAAACCCAAGGGCGTGGTGCGCGACAACGGCGGCCATGCCGTGGCCATGCACTACAGCATGGAGGTGGTCTACGGCATGCAGCCCGGCGAGGTGTTCTGGGCGGCCTCCGATGTCGGCTGGGTCGTCGGGCACTCCTACATCGTCTACGCGCCGCTGATCTACGGCTGCACCACCATCCTGTACGAGGGCAAACCGGTGCGCACGCCCGATGCCGGCGCCTTCTGGCGGGTGATGGCCGAACACCGCGTCACGGCCATGTTCACCGCCCCCACCGCGTTTCGCGCGATCAAGAAGGAAGACCCCGAAGGCAAGTTGATGCAGGGCCACGACCTGGCCGCGCTCAAGCGCCTTTTCCTGGCCGGCGAGCGCCTGGACCCGCCCACCTACGAGTGGCTGCGCCAGGTCAGCGGCCTGCCGGTGCTCGATCACTGGTGGCAGACCGAAACCGGCTGGGCGATTGCCTGCAACCCTGTCGGCCTGACCGAGTTCCCGGTTCGCCCCGGCTCGGCCAGCCGGCCGACACCCGGCTTCCAGGTCGAGATTCTCGATCGTCACGGCAAGCCCTGCCCGGACGGCCGGCAGGGCTCGATCTGCATTCGCCAGCCGCTGCCGCCCGGCTGCCTGCTCGGCATCTGGCAGGACCCCGAGCGCTTTCGCCGCGCCTACCTGCAGACCTATCCGGATCACTACCTCACCGGCGACGGCGGCTACATGGACGAGGACGGCAATGTCTTCGTGATGGGGCGCACCGACGATGTCATCAACGTTGCCGGCCACCGCCTGTCCACCGGGGAGATGGAAGAGATCGTGGCCGGCCACCCGGCGGTGGCCGAGTGCGCGGTCTTCGGCGTGGCCGACGATCTCAAGGGCCAGCTGCCGCTGGGACTGGTGGTACTCAAGGACGACTGCGCCCAATCGGCCGAAGCCGTCTGCAGCGAACTGGTCGCGCGCGTTCGCGAGCAGCTCGGTGCAGTCGCCTGCTTCCGGCGCGCGGTGGTGGTGCAGCGCCTCCCCAAGACACGTTCGGGCAAGATCCTGCGCCGCACCCTGCGCGAGCTGGCCGGCGGCGAATCGCCACCGGTGCCGTCCACCATCGACGACCCGGCGATCCTCGACGAAATTCGCGAGCATCTCGAGTAGCGGGCCATGCGAATGCGCTTGACATCCGAGACCGGAACGTGGATAAGATGCAAACCATGGATCCTCTCGTGACAATCAATCACAACTGCGCAATGTGCATGTGCATGTGTCTGCAAGCCCCGGCTGCGGATGCGTGTACGGCTGTGTTCTGATCCAGTAAGACCCACCGAATCACGACAAAACCCGCAGCGGCCAGGCCGGTGCGGGTTTTTTCTTGTTCCTGATCCCCTCATCGAGCCCCCGCTGCGGAAGACCAACCACCCGCAACGGAGAGCAAGCAGATGAGTGACAGCAAGCAAAGACGATTCGAGACCCTGCAGGTCCACGCCGGGCAGGAGCCCGCGCCGGGCACCAACGCCCGCGCCGTGCCGATCTACCAGACCACCTCGTATACCTTCGACGACGCCGATCACGGTGCGCGCCTGTTCGGCCTGGAAGAGTTCGGCAACATCTACTCGCGCATCATGAATCCCACCAATGACGTTTTCGAACAGCGCATCGCCGCGCTCGAAGGCGGCGTGGCCGCCGTGGCCACCGGCTCGGGCCAGGCCGCGCAGCTGATCGCCATCACCACCCTGGCGCAGGCCGGCGACAATATCGTGGCCGCGTCCTCGCTCTACGGCGGCACCTGGAACCAGTTCAAGGTCACCCTGCCCCGGCTGGGCATCGAGGTGCGCTTCGTCGACGATGACGACCCGGCCGCCTTCGCCGCGCAGATCGACGAGAACACCCGCGCGATCTATGCCGAAACCATCGGCAACCCCGGCTTCCGCATCCCCGACTTCGAGGGGCTGTCGGCCCTGGCCCGGCGCGAAGGCCTGCCGTTGATCGTCGACAACACCTTCGGCGCCGGCGGCTACCTGTGCCGGCCGATCGAACACGGGGCCGACATCGTGGTCGAGTCGGCCACCAAGTGGATCGGCGGGCACGGCACGTCCATCGGCGGGGTGATCGTCGATGCCGGCCGCTTCGACTGGGGCAACGGCCGCTTCCCGCTGTTCACCGACCCGGCACCCGGCTACCACGGCCTGAATTTCTGGGAGGCCTTCGGACCGGACAGCCCCTTCGGCAACATCGCCTTCGCCATCCGTGCCCGCGTGGAAGGCCTGCGCGATCTCGGCCCGGCCCTGAGCCCCTTCAACAGCTTCCTGTTCCTGCAGGGGCTCGAAACCCTGTCGCTGCGCGTCCAGCGACACGTCGACAATACCCAGGCGCTCGCCGAGTGGCTGCAGCAGCAGCCCGCCGTCGAGTGGGTCAACTATCCGGGCCTGCCCGACCATCCTTCGCACGAGCGCGCCAGGCGCTACCTCGACCACGGCTTCGGGGCGGTGCTCACCTTCGGCATCCGCGGCGGCGAGCAAGCCGGCCGGCGCTTCATCGACAGCGTGCAGCTGGCCAGCCACGTCGCCAACGTCGGTGACGCCAAGACCCTGGTCATTCATCCGGCCAGCACGACGCACCAGCAACTGTCCGAGGACGAGCGCAAGGCCGCGGGCGTGACCAGCGAACTGGTGCGCGTATCGGTCGGCATCGAGCACATCGACGACATCATCGACGACTTCGCCGGCGCCTTCGAGCGGGCCGGACTGGCGGCAGCGGCATGAGAACCGACGACCGCGTCATTGCCATCGACAACCCGCCGCCGCTCGCCGGCGGCGCGCGGCTTCCGCGCCTGGAGATCGCGTTCAGGACCTGGGGCCGGCTGGATGCCGGCGCCAGCAACGCCGTGCTGGTCTGCCCGGCCCTGACCGGCGACCGGCACGTCGATCAGTGGTGGTCGGGCCTGCTCGGGCCCGGCCGTAGCCTGGACCCCGAAACGGACTTCATCATCGCCGCCGACGTGATCGGCGGCAGCGGCGGCACGACCGGGCCCGGCCACCGGCGCGGCCTGCGCCTGTGGGGCGATCGTTTCCCCGCAGTGTCGGTGCGCGACATGGTGACGGTGCAGCGCCTGCTCGTCGACGCGCTGGGGATCCGTCGCCTCAAGCTCGTCATCGGCGGTTCGCTTGGCGGCATGCAGGTGCTCGAGTGGGCCACCGGCCACGCCGACCGGGTCGCGCAGGCAGTCGCCATCGCCGCACCCGCGCGGCAGACCGCCTGGGCGAGCGCCCTCAATTATGCCCAGCGCCGGGCGCTGGACGAGCATGGCGACCTGGAACTGGCGCGGATGATCGCCATGCTCAGCTATCGCCACTGGGACAACCTCGACGGTCGCTTCGGGCCGGAGGCCGGCGGCGAGCGCACGGCACAGGGCTGGCTGGCGCATCACGGACGCACACTGCGCGAGCGCTTCGACCCATTGGCCTACCGGCGCCTGATGGACGCCATGGACGGTCACGATATCGGCCGGGGCCGCTGGGGCTGGCGCAAGGCCGCGCAGGCAATCCGGGCCCGCACCCTGATCGTGGGGATCACCTCCGACCTGCTCTATCCGCCCCGCGATCAGCGGGCCCTGGCCGAGGTGCTGCCGCACGCCGGGCTCGAGTGGCTCGAGGCTGACCAGGGCCACGACGCTTTCCTGATCGAGCAGGAGCGACTCGACCGCATCGTCTCGGGCTTTCGGCGCGCCAGCGAAAGCCCCCGGCCCGTTCTGGAGGCTCGCGCATGAACACCGTCACCCGCAGCCATCCGGCATTCAATGAACCTCCAAGCACCGGCGCCCGGCCGCGGTCGGCGTCGGAGACGGTCGATGTCGTCGTCATCGGTCATACCGGGCAAGTGGGCTCGGCCCTGGTATCCCGACTGGGCCGACTCGACGAACGCGGCGACCTTCCCGCGCTGCGATTCGCAGAGGGCATCAATCGCCGCAGCCGCCTCATCGTCGATCAGTCCGCAAGTCCGGCACTGCAACGTGATCCGGGAACACTCGAAGAACTGGGTGATCGCCTGCGCGCGCGGGGCCGACCGACCGTCGTCGTCGACTGCACGGCCGACCCGGATCTGCCGGCCCTGTATCCCGGCTGGCTCGAGGCCGGCATCGGCGTGGTCACGCCCAACAAGCACGGCTTCTCGGCCGACCTGGGGCTGTATCACCGCATCCACCGGGCGGCTCGCGTCGGCAACGCGCCGCTGGCCTACTCGGCCACGGTGGGCGCCGGACTGCCGATTCTCTCGTCCCTGCGGCGCCTGCGCCGCGCCGGCGCGGTGCCGGCGCGACTCAGCGCGGTGGTCTCGGGCACGCTCGCCCACGTGTTTGCGCAAATGGCCGACGGGCAACCGCTGTCGGCCGCCGTCGACGACGCCCGCGAGCGCGGCTTCACCGAGCCGGACCCGCTGGAAGACCTTTCGGGCAGCGACGTGGCGCGCAAGCTCGTGATCATGCTGCGCGAAGCCGGCCTGGACGACATCGCGGTCGAACGCCAGCCGGTTGTGGCCGACGACTGGGCCGACCAGGCCCGGCAAGGCCCTGCGGTGATCACGGCCCTGCGCGAGCGCGACGGCGAATGGCGGCAGCGCTTCGAGTCGGCACGGGCCGCCGGCGAGACCTGGGCCTACCTGGCGCAGTTCGGGCCCGAGGGTGCGAGCGTCGGACCGCTTCGTCTCGACCGCCGCTCGCCGTTCGCGCGGCTCGGCGGCAGCGCCAACCTGGTTCGCATCGAGCTGGCCGACGATCCTCGAACACCGCTGGAAGTCCGCGGCCCCGGCGCCGGGGTGGCGGTCACGGCCGGCTCGGTGCTCGCCGACCTGGTCGAGGCCGCCGGGGCGCTGTGCGGCCCGCGATGACATCAGACCGTTCGCGCGCAGGCCTTTTCGGGCGTATTCTAGGAAGTACGGACCGTATTGCCTTCGAATTTCCTCAATCGGGAGTTGGGCCATGAACATGACCGCCATGAGCGCTGCCCTGCCGCACGACTCGTGTATGCAGGGCCTGGCGCAGGCCGCCCTGGAGGCGAGCTACGACTCGATCCTGATTACCGACGCCAACCTGGACCATCCCCGGATCGTCTACGTCAACCCGGCCTTCTGCCAGATGACGGGCTGGACGCGCGAAGAAGTGATCGGCCGCACGCCAGCCATCCTCCAGGGCGAGGACACCGACCGCGAAGTCACCCGGCGGCTGCGGCAGGCGCTCGAGGCCGGCCGCGACTTCGAAGGCCGCACCCTCAACTACCGCAAGGACGGCCGCCGATTTCACATCGAGTGGCGCACCTCGCCGGTCAGGAATGAGAACGGGGAGGTCACGCACTACCTGGCCATTCAGCGCGACGTTACCGCCCATGTACGGTTGATGCGCCGCCTGGTCGAGCGCGCCGAGTCCGACCAGTTGACCGAACTGCTCAATCATGGCGCCGGCGAACGCGAGCTGGAACTGCAGATTGCCCGGGCCGTGGAAAGCGGCCAGCCCCTGAGCGTGGTGTTGCTCGACATCGACCACTTCAAGCCCGTCAATGATGAACACGGCCACCAGATGGGTGATCTGGTGCTCGAACGGATCGGTCGCCTGATCAACCAGCGCCTGAACCGGCAGGACATCGGCGTGCGCTGGGGCGGGGAGGAGTTCCTGCTGGTGCTGCTCGATACCGATCTCGAGGGCGCCCGGCGGGCAGCGGAAACCTTCCGGGGACTGATCGAGGCAACCGGGTTCCACGACGAAATCCGCATCACCGCGAGCTTCGGGGTCGCGCAATGGCGACCGCAAGACACGCCCGAGACACTCTTCAAACGTGCCGACGTCGCTCTCTACGAAGCGAAAGAAAGCGGCCGCAACCGGGTCTGCATCGCCGGGGACTGATCGACCCGTACTAGCGCCGGTAGAGATACTCCTGCATGCCGTTGCCCAGCAGCATGGTCTTTTCCGAGCCGAATCCGGGCAGGCGCTTCTCGAGCTCCTTGGGGCTGTAGCGCGGCGCGGGAATCGCTTCGAGCGCAGCCTCGTCCGGTTCGGCCAGCAGTTCGAGGCCAACCGGCGCGAAAGAGGCCGGAACGGCCGGCATGCGCGTGGCCCGGTATTCGATCAATGCGTGCAGCCTCGCGCGCGGTGAGGCGCGCTCGGCCAGGCGACGGCCCAGCGCCTCGATCACGGCGGCCGGCAGGTAGTTGAGCAGGTTCCAGCACAGCACCAGGTCAACCGTCTCGCCGTGCGCGGGCGGCAACAGGCCGTCGAGCCAGCGCTCGACGGCCTGCGGCCCTTCTTCGTCCTCGACGTCCGGCAACTCGGCCAGCCGGCCGGGCAGGTCGACCACGTCAAGCCGGCAGCGATAGCGACCGAACAGATCGACCGTGCCGGCTCGCGCGCGTCCCAGGTCGAGCACCACGTGGCGGCGGTCGTCCTCGAAGGCCTCGACCGCCATGGCGAAAAGCGGGGCGCGTATCGGCTCCGGGCCGCCCCCTTCGAGCGGCCGTGCGGCAGTGCTGTTCATTCAGGCCGTCCCGGGTGAATGCTTCAGTGGCTGGCCTGCTTGCCCGCTTGTCCACCGGACTTGGCCCCGCCGGCATCCGCATGCGGCGAGTCGGCCTTGGCGCCTGCATTCGCCGTCGGTGCGGACTTCTGCCCCGAGAAGGCCTTGCTGAGCGTCTCGCCCTTGGCGTCCATGTCGATCGACCCGTTGAACTGGGCACCGTCTTCCAGACTCACGCGAGGGGCCGCGATGCTGCCTTTCACGCGCGCGGACTTGCGGATGACGACCTGCTCGGAGGCGACGAGATTGCCGTCCATCCGGCCGTCGACAAAGATCGAGTGAGCATAGACATCGGCGGCAACATCCCCCTGGCTGCCGATCGTGACGCTGTTGTTCTTGAGTTCGACGGTCCCCTTGACCTTGCCTTCGATGACCAGGTCCTCGTCACCGCGCAGCTTGCCGTCGACATTGATCGACGGGCCGATCATGGCCGTGCCGCCCGAGTTGCGCGGCGCCGGGCGCGGTGCGCTGGTGGAGGCTTCGGGCTTGCGGCTTTCGCCGGCGGTGGATTCGGATTCTTGCTGATCGCGCTTGTTGAACATCCTTGTGTCCTGCTTTGGGGATTGGGGGCTGTTCAAGCTACTCCCGGGCGCCAGGGTGGTCAAGTGCCGGAAGACAGGAATGCGACCGGCCGGGCAACGTGGCCCGGCCAGTGCGTGACAGACGTCACATCACTCGAGATCGAGGAAGCTTCTGAGTTGTTCCGACCGGGTCGGATGGCGCAGCTTTCGCAGCGCCTTCGCCTCTATTTGACGGATGCGCTCCCGGGTGACGTCGAACTGCTTGCCGACCTCCTCGAGGGTGTGGTCGGTGTTCATGTCGATGCCGAAACGCATGCGCAGCACCTTGGCCTCGCGCGGGGTCAGGCCAGAGAGCACCTTCTGCACGGTATCGGTCAGGCCGGTGGTGGTGGCCGTGTCGATCGGCGAGAGGATGTTGGCATCCTCGATGAAATCGCCCAGGTGCGAGTCCTCGTCGTCGCCGATGGGCGTTTCCATCGAAATCGGCTCCTTGGCGATCTTGAGCACCTTGCGCACCTTGTCCTCGGGCATTTCCATGCGCACGGCCAGCTCTTCCGGCGTGGGCTCGCGACCCATTTCCTGCAGCATCTGCCGGGAAATCCGGTTGAGCTTGTTGATCGTCTCGATCATGTGCACGGGGATACGGATGGTGCGCGCCTGGTCGGCGATCGAACGCGTGATCGCCTGGCGGATCCACCAGGTCGCATAGGTCGAGAACTTGTAGCCGCGGCGGTATTCGAACTTGTCGACGGCCTTCATCAGGCCGATGTTGCCTTCCTGGATCAGGTCGAGGAACTGCAGGCCGCGGTTGGTGTACTTCTTGGCGATCGAGATCACCAGGCGCAGGTTGGCCTCGACCATTTCCTTCTTGGCGCGACGGGCCTTGGCCTCGCCGATCGACATGGCGCGATTGAGTTCGAGCAGCTCGCCGGCCGGAATGCGCTGGTCGCGCTCGAACTTGGCCAGGCGCTCCTGCAGGCCGGCCAGGTCGTCGTGGTGTTCCTTGACCGCCTTGGCCCACTTGCTTCGGCGCCTGATCAGGCCTTCAACCCATTCCGGGTCGCTGGCGTTGTCGCGGAAGCTGGTGATGAATTCCTTGCGCGGCATGCCGCAACGTTCCACGCAGATCTGCATGATGGAACGCTCGACGTCACGCGTGCGCGCCACCTGGAAACGCATGCGGTCGATCAGGTAGTCGAACAGGCGCGGCGGCAGCTTCAGGCGCATGAACTGCTCGGCGATCAAGTCGCGTAGCTCCGAGGCCTTGGGGCTGTTCGGGCCGTAGCGGTCGTAGAGCTTGATGAAGCGCTCGTGCAGCTTGCGCATTTCATCGAAGAACTGGGTCACCTGCTCGGGATCGGGCAGGGTGTTGACCGTCGGCGCCGGCTTGTCCTCGTCTTCTTCCTCGTCTTCGTCGATGTAGACGGCCTCTTCCTCGACGGCCGCTTCCATCGCGTCCTGGGAGATCAGCTCCATCTCCGCGAGCAGGGTCGGGTTGATGAAGCCGCTGACCAGTTCGTTGAGCCGCAGGTTGCCTTCCTTCCACGACTCGACTTCCTCGAGCAGGGTCTCGATCGTGCCCGGAAAACGCGCCAGCGCCTGGTTGACCTGGTTGAGGCCGTCCTCGATGCGCTTGGCGATATCGATTTCGTCCTCGCGCGTGAGCAGCGACACCGAGCCCATTTCACGCATGTACATGCGCACCGGGTCGGTCGTGCGGCCGAGCTCGGTCTCGACGGCCGCCAGGGCCGCCTCGGCATCCTGCTGCGCGGCCTCGTCGTCGGTATCGCTGCTGGCCGAGTCGTTGAGAATCAGCGCATCGGCATCATCGGGCTCCTCCTCGAAGACCTTGATGCCCATGTCGTTGATCATGTTGACGATGTCCTCGATCTGCTCGGGATCGACGATATCGCCGGGCAGGTGGTCGTTGACCTGGGCGTAGGTCAGCCACTGTCCCTGTTCACGGCCTTTCTGGATCAGCTGCTTGAGCTGAGAGGGTCGCGGTGCATTTTCCATAGGTGCTTTTTCGGCTTTCATATTTGTCCGTCTTCGTTGCGCCGGCTCAGCAAGCGGCGCAGTTCGCTGGTGCGGTCTGCATCGAGACCCCCTTCGTTCAGTTGGGCCTGCTGAAGCTCTCGAATTCTGGTCTGTACCATTTGACGACGGATTCTGGCCAGAGTTTGCGTCAGCGCCGCCGGCATTTCTTCCGGATCAGAGATCACTTCGCGGGTCGCCAGGCGGGCAAGCCATGGCGCTTCGCGGCGATCTCGCCAGGCCTCCAGAAGCTTAGCCGTAGAAAACTGGGGCTTGTGGCGGCAAAAGTCAATCAATTCGCGCAGGAAATCCACTCCGCGGACCGTTGCCGGGGCATCAAGCGCGTCCTCGGGCAGCCCGGCGGCCAGCCCCGGACGCTGCACGAGCAGGGCCACGGCGTACTGCACGGGCGTGAGCGAGCGATCCTCGTCCGCGGCCGCGGCAGGCCTCGCCTGCGGCCGACCCTCGGCTTTCGGCTGGATGCGCCCGCCGTGACCGGCGCGCCGAACCAGCTCCTCGCGCATCATGTCGGCGAACGCGCCCTCGGGCAACTTCTCGAGGTACGGCTCGGCCAGCGCCACCAGTCGCGCGCGCCCGTCCAGGCTGGTCATATCCAGCGATTCGGCCAGGTGATCGAAGAAGAAGGCCGACAGCGGCCGGGCATCGTCGAGCATCTGCGCCATCGCGGCCTGCCCCTGGCCGCGAACCAGCGAATCGGGGTCCTCGCCTTCGGGCAGGAACAGGAATCTGACCTCGCGATTGGATTTCAGTTCCGGCAGCGCCGCCTCGAGGCCACGCCAGGCCGCCTGTCGTCCGGCGCGATCACCGTCGAAGCAGAACACCACCACCGGCGAGGCACGAAAAAGCAGGCCCATGTGGTCGGAGGTGACCGAGGTGCCCAGCGTGGCGACGGCGTTGTCGAATCCGAACTGGAACAGCGCGGCCGCGTCCATGTAGCCCTCAACCACCAGGATGCGCGGCGGCAGGCCGCCGCGGCGCACCTGGTAGAGCCGGTAGAGCTCACGGCCCTTGTGAAAAACCGGCGTCTCGGGCGAGTTCATGTACTTCGGACCGCGCTCGCCGAGCGAGCGTCCGCCGAAGGCGATCACCCGACCGCGACGGTCGTGAATGGGAAACATTACCCGGTCGCGGAACTTGTCGATGACGCGCCCGTCGCGGCGCGTGATCAGTCCGGCCTGCTCGAGTTCCTGCGGCCCGAACCCCTCCTGCTGCAGAAAATCCGCGAGCGCCTGCCACGCCTGCGGGGCGTAGCCGATGCCAAATTCGTCAACCGTGGCCTTGTCGAAACCGCGCCCTTTCAGGTAATCGCGGGCCGCCTCGCTGGCACCGAGCTGGCGGCGAAACCAGTTCTGCGCCTGCGACAGGGCCTGATACAGCCGGTCGTTGCTCTTGACCGGCGCGCGACCGGCTTCGCGCGGCACTTCCAGGCCGGCGGTGTGCGCCAGCTCCTCGATCGCGGCGGGGAATTCCAGGCCGTCGTACTGCATGACGAAACCGATCGCCGTACCGTGCGCACCGCAACCGAAGCAGTGGTAGAACTGCTTGTCGGAGCTGACGGTGAACGACGGCGTCTTCTCGTCGTGGAAGGGACACAGGGCCTTGTGTTCGCCCCGGCCGGCCGGCTTGAGCTCAACGCGCGAACCGATCACTTCGACGATATCGGTGCGCTCCAGCAGGGATTCGATGAAATCTTCGGGGATGAGGCCGGGCACAGGACCAGTTCAGCGACCCGGGGCTAGCCGGCCAGCCGCGATCGCACCAGCCTGGAAACCTCAGCCATGTCGGCGCGCCCCTGTAGGCGCGGCTTGAGCAGGCCCATGACCTGGCCCATGCCGCTCATGTCGGTGGCATCGGCCTCGGCGATGGTCTTGTCGATGATCTCGACGAGCTCGTGCTCGGGAAGCTGCTCGGGCAGGTAGGGCTCGAGGATCGCGATCTCCGCTTCCTCGCTCTCGGCCAGCTCGGGCCGACTTCCCTCCCGGTACTGCTCGGCCGATTCGCGGCGCTGCTTGATCATCTTCTCGATCACGGCCAGCACCTGCGCATCGTCGAGCTCGATGCGCTCGTCGATCTCGCGCTGCTTGATCGCGGCGGTGACCATGCGCAGGGTCTTGAGGCGCTCCTTCTCACCGGAACGCATCGCCTGCTTGACGTCATCGTTGAGCTGCGTTTTCAGCGACATGACCGGCCCGTCCCGCCGAGAAGTTGCGTAGAATGCTTGATCAGTAGAGCCGCTTGCGGTTCACGCGCTCGCGCGAGATCTTGCGCAGGTGGCGCTTGACGGCCGCGGCCTTCTTGCGCTTGCGTTCCTGGGTCGGCTTTTCGTAGAACTCGCGGCGGCGCGCTTCGGCGACCACGCCGGCTTTTTCGCAGGAGCGCTTGAAGCGGCGCAGCGCGTATTCGAACGGTTCGTTTTCCTTGACCTTTACACTGGGCATTAAAATTCCCTAAACGGATTTCGTGGAAAGCTGACCATTATAAACGTGGAAATGCCCGACGTGCAAAACATTCTCGGCATCGAGACCTCCTGCGACGAAACCGGCGTGGCCCTGTACAGCGCCGCGAGCGGGCTGGTCGGCGACCTGGTCTACACCCAGGCCGACCACGCCGCTTACGGTGGCGTGGTGCCGGAACTGGCCTCGCGCGACCACGTCCGCAAGCTGCCGGGCATGGTGCGCGAGCTGCTCGATTCGGCCGGCATGCCGGCCAGCGAGCTCGATGCCGTGGCCTACACCGCCGGCCCGGGCCTGGCCGGCGCCCTGCTGGTGGGCGCGGCCACCGGTGTTGCCCTGGCTGCCGCGCTGGGGGTGCCGGCCATCGCCGTCCACCACATGGAGGGCCACCTGCTCTCGCCCCTGCTCGAGGACCCCGCTCCGGACTTCCCGTTCGTCGCCCTGCTGGTGTCGGGCGGCCACACCATGCTGGTGGCGGTCGAAGGGTTCGGCCGCTACCGCCTGCTGGGCGAGACGCTCGACGATGCGGCGGGCGAAGCCTTCGACAAGACCGCGCGCCTGCTCGGCCTGGGTTACCCCGGCGGCCCCGAAATCGCCCGCCTGGCCGAGGGCGGCGACCCGAATCGCTACGACTTCCCGCGGCCGATGACCAACCGGCCGGGGCTGGACTTCAGTTTCTCCGGCCTGAAAACGCACACGCGCGAGCTGGTCGCGCGCGTGACCGAAGCCGACCATGCCGACGTGGCCGCAGGCTTCGAACAGGCCGTGGCCGAAACCCTGGCCATCAAGTGCAAGCGTGCGCTGAAGGAAACGCGCACGCAGCGCCTGGTGATCGCCGGCGGGGTAAGCGCCAACACCCGCCTGCGCACCGAACTCGAGCGCCGCATCCCCGGCCAGGTGTACTATCCCGCCCTGAAATACTGCACCGACAACGGCGCCATGATCGCCCATGCGGGGTGGTATCGGAGGGGGGAAGCGACGAGGGATGGGTTGATCGCGGTCAAACCACGTTGGTCAATCGAAGCGCTGGGCAAGGGTTCCGAATGACCAAGTACGCTGTGAATGACCAATGACCAAGCACCAATTTACAAACAATGTTCAGGGACCGAATGAAGAAATGACCGAAACTTGCTTCGATCACTTTTCGGTGCCGCAGCAACCGTTTGGAATTTCGGTCATTGGGTTTTGTTTGGTACTTGGTGCTTGTGAATTGAAAATTTGCGTACTCACTTCCACCGCACCCGACCGCTGGCACAATCGCACATAGAACCACACACACTGGAAGCACCCCACCAAGTGGATATAGTTTTTATAAAGGATCTCGACATCGAGACCGTCATCGGCATCTACGACTGGGAACGCAAGATTCGCCAGACCGTGCGCCTGAACCTGGAAATGAGCAGCGACATCCGCGCCGGCGCTGCCAGCGACCGCATCGAGGACGCGCTCGACTACAAGGCCGTGGCCAAGCGCCTGATCGGCTTCGTCGAGTCGAGCAGCTTCCAGCTGGTCGAGACCCTGGGCGAGCGCTGCGCCGAGATCGTGCTGAACGAGTTCCCGGTCGACTGGCTGCGGCTGGAACTGGACAAGCCGGGCGCCGTGCGCGGCTCGAAGTCGGTCGGCATTCGCATCGAAAGAGGCCGCCAACCATGAGCACCGTCTACCTGGGGCTGGGGTCGAACCGCAACGCCGAGGCCAACATCCGCGCCGGCGTGCGCGCCCTGTACCGCAAATTCGCCGCCACGGCGATTTCGCCGGTCTACCGGTCCGCCGCCGTCGGCTTTTCCGGCCAGGACTTTCTCAACTGCGCGGCCCGCATCGAAACCGATCTTGGGCCGAGCGAGCTCAAGGACTGGCTGACGGCACTCGAGGACGAATACGGCCGCGACCGCAGCCAGCCGAAGTTCTCCGACCGCACGCTCGACATCGACATCCTGCTGTACGACGACAAGGTCGGCGACTTCGACGGCCTGACCCTGCCGCGCGACGAGATCCTGAAATACGCCCACGTACTAAAACCCCTGGCCGACCTGGCGCCGCAGTTGAAGCATCCCGAAACCGGGAAGACCTTCGCCGAGCATTGGGAAGAATTCGAAGGGGATCGGTCCCTGGAGCCGGCCGAGCTCGGCAATGAGCAGCCGACCACGCCCAACTGGTGGGGCAGCGGGGGTTGAAGAGGCACTCGCCACGGAATCTTCAATGACCAAATAACAAGTACCAAACAAATCTCAATGATCGAAATTCCAATGACGTGAAACCGGCGCAGCGGTATAGCCCGCGCCCGTTTTGATCATTCAAACATTGGCCATTAGAGTTTGTTTGAAAATTAGTGCTTGGTACTTGAAAATTCTTTGTTCGCTTCCCCCGGAACCCGACAAGCTCGAAGGGCACTCACCCTGCGCCAAGGGCAGCTTTGGCTGCTGGGGTGACGAGACGCTGCGCCAGGCCATCCGCGCTTTCGCGACGTCACACGTCTGCTGAAATAAAAATCTCTTAAACGCAAAGACGCGAAGACGCAAAGAAAAAAACTGAAACAAAACCACGGAAGAACACCGAAAGCTCCGAACATATGTAGAGCTCGAATCCTGGCCTGAATACATCGATCGCTCACCGCTTCTAGTTGCAACCAGTTGAGGTTGGACTTCGGTGCATTCGGTGGCCTCCATCCCCTGGTTGAGTCAGTCCTTTGCGTCTTCGCGTCTTTGCGTTTACAAGGTTTTCTTTCACATATTCAACAAACGGCCGCCGTCGACGGCGAGGATCTGGCCGGTGATGTAGGGGGCGTCGAGGGCGAGGAAGGCGACGGCGCCGGCGATGTCTTCGGGCCGGCCCTGGCGCTGCAGGGGGACACGCTCGAGGATTTCGGCGCCCGCTTCGGGTGACTGCTCGCTCTCCGGCCAAAGGATTGCACCGGGTGCGACACCGTTGACGCGCACTTCCGGGGCCAGCTCGCGTGCGAGGGCGCGCGTCTGCGCGATCAGGCCGGCCTTGGCCTGGCTGTAGACCGGGTGATTCGGCAGCGGCACCAGGCCGTGGATGTCGACCATATTGACGATCGCGCCCTCGCGGGCGGACAGCTCAGCCGCGCAGGCCTGCGCCAGGAAGAACGGCGCGCGCAAGTTGCTGGCCATCAGTTCGTCCCACTGCGCCGGCGTGGCCGAGCCGACCGGCGTGGGGTAGAAGGCCGAGGCGTTGTTGACCAGCACATCGATGCGACCGAAGGCCTCGAGCGCGGCGTCGCGAATGCGCTTCGGCGCGGCGTGTTCGGCCAGGTCGGCCTGCACCAGGGCCGCCGAGCCACGCCGCCGGTCCAGCAGCTCGTCGCGCAGCGCCTCGGCCTCGTCGGCCGATCCGCGGTAGTGGATCACCACATCCAGGCCGCGCGCGTGCAACGCACGGGTGATGGTCGCGCCGATCCGCCGGGCCGCGCCGGTTACAATCGCCACTCGTCCACGCTGTGCTTCCACGCTTGTCGTCATCCCGTTCTCCATCCCTGTCGCTGCCCGAGCCGCCGGCCGAACTGGTTGAGCTGAGCGAGGCGCTCAGCCGCAGGATCGTCGCCGAAATCGAGCGCGACGGCCCCATGCCTTTCGACCGCTACATGTCCATGGCATTGTACGAGCCGGGGTTGGGCTACTACGTCAACGGCCTGCACAAGTTCGGCCAGGCGGGCGATTTCGTGACCGCGCCGGAACAGGGCGGCCTGTTCGCCGCCGCGCTGGCGCGCCAGTGCGACGAGGTGGCCGCCGCGATCGGGGAGCAATGGACGCTGCTCGAGCTCGGCGCCGGTTCGGGCGTTCTGGCGCGCGAGATGCTGGCCGAACTGGCTTCACCGCCGCGGCAATACCTGATCCTCGAGCCCAGCGCGGCGCTGCGCGAAGTACAGCGCGAGAACCTGGCCGGGCTGCCGAAAGCGCTGCGTGAGCGGGTCCGCTGGATCGACACCCCGCCCGATGATCCCTTCGAGGGCGTCGTCATCGGCAATGAAGTCATCGACGCACTGGCCGTCGCGAAGTTCGAGATCGGTGAAGCCGGCCCGCTCGAGCAGCGCGTCGATTTCGACGGCAAGCGCCTGTGCTGGACCCGGCAGGCGCCCCGACCGAGGCTGTCGAAGGCGGTCGAGCAACTGCAGGAACGGCTCTCGAAGCCCCTGCCGGAAGGCTATGCCAGCGAGATCTGCATCGACCTGCCCGGCTGGATCGAAACCGTCACCGGGCCGCTCTCGCGCGGCCTTGTCCTGTTCATCGACTACGGCTACCCGCGAGCGGAGTACTACCATCCCGACCGCGGCGACGGCACCCTGGTCTGCCACTACCGGCACCGGGCGCATTTCGATCCCTTCGTCTGGCCGGGCCTGACCGACCTTTCGGCCTTCGTCGATTTCACCGCCGTGGCCGAGTCGGGTTTCGAAGCCGGGCTCGAGGTCGCCGGCTTCACCACCCAGGCCGGTTTCCTGCTCGCCCTGGGCGCCCACGAGGCGGTCGAGCGCGCCACCGGCGACGAACAGCGCCTGCGGCTGGCCGGCGAACTCAAGCGCCTGACCCTGCCCGGCGAGATGGGGGAGAAGTTCAAGGTGATCGGGTTGTCGCGGGGCCTCGACGAAGGCTTGAGCGGGTTCGGGTTGATGAGTCAGCTTCATAGGCTTTGAAGAAGGTTTCAGGGTTCAGGGTTCAGGTTTCAGGGGCGGGCAGCGGCGAGGGGTGCGGGGCGGCATTGCCGCGAGACCTTGCAACTCTCCAATGCCTGCGCGGCGCCGCCGCCCCGCACGGCTTTCGGCTGCCGACCTGAAACCTGAACCCTGAAACCTGAAACCTTTAGTCCCCCAACTCTATTTCGGACGCCTATCCTCGATAATGAGACAAATTCGGCTACAGCACCATGTCCAAGAGCTTTGACTACATCATCGTCGGCGCCGGTTCGGCCGGTTGCGTGCTCGCCAACCGGCTCAGCGCCGATCCGGCGGTCAGCGTGTTGCTGCTCGAGGCCGGGCCGCGCGACTGGAATCCGTTCATCCACATGCCCGCCGGCCTGTCCAAGCTGGTCAATTTCAAGTCCCTGAACTGGAACTACGAGACCGAGCCGGAACCCGCGCTCAACAACCGTCGCCTGTACTGGCCGCGCGGCAAGGTGCTGGGCGGGTCGAGCTCGATCAACGCGATGTGCTACTCGCGCGGGCACCGCAGCGACTACGACGACTGGGCGGACGCCGGCAACGAAGGCTGGGCTTGGCGCGACGTGCTGCCCTACTTCCGTCGCTCCGAGGACCAGGCACGCGGCGAGTCGGAACTGCACGGCGTGGGCGGGCCCCTGAGCGTTTCCGACCTGGGCTACACGAACCCGCTCAGCGACGTGTTCATCCAGGCCGCCGAGCAGGCCGGCTTTGCCCGCAATCCCGATTTCAACGGCCCGGCCCAGCGCGGCGTGGGCTTCTACCAGGTCACCCAGCGCCAGGGGCGGCGCTGCAGCACGGCCACCGGCTACCTCAGCCCGGTCAAGTCCCGGCCCAACCTGACCGTGCTCACCGGCGCATTCACGCTGAACCTGACCTTCTCCGCCGGCGACCGAATCGGCGGCGTGCGATACCGGCGTCACGGCGTGACCCACACCGCGCTGGCCGAGCGCGAGGTGCTGCTGACCGCCGGTGCGATCAACTCGCCGCAGCTGCTGATGGTTTCGGGCATCGGCCCGGCCGGCATGCTCGAGGCCGCCGGCGTGCGCTGTCGGCACGAGCTGCTCGAGGTCGGCCGTAACCTCCAGGACCATCTCGACGTCTGCACCCTCACGCGTTGCTCGCAGCCGGTCACCTACGACCAGCTCAACGAACTGCGCGTGGGCCTGCGCTATTTCCTGCACCACGAGGGCGAAGGCACCTCGAACATCGCCGAGGCCGGAGCCTTCCTCGTCAGCGGGCGCGGGCGCGACGATCGCCCGGACATCCAGATGCATTTCGTGCCGGCGCTGCTCGACGACCACGGGCGCAACCGCCTGCCCGGCGACGGCTACACGCTGCACGCCTGTCCCCTGCGTCCGCAGAGCCGGGGCCACCTGGCGATTCGCTCCGGCGACGCGCGCGAGCCGATTGCCATCCACGCCAACTACCTCAGCGAGGCCGAGGACCTGGAGATGATGCTCGAATGCGTCAGGCTCTCGCGCCGCATTCTCGAGCAGCCGGCTTTCCGCCCTTTCCGCGCCCACGAGATCTATCCCGGCGACGACGTGCGCGATCGCGACGCCCTGATCGAGTTCGTCCGCACCAAGGCCGAGACCATCTACCACCCGGTCGGGACCTGCCGCATGGGGAGCGACCCGCACGCCGTAGTCGACCCGCAGCTGAAAGTCCGCGGCCTGCAGGGCCTGCGCGTGGTCGACGCCTCGATCATGCCCACGCTCGTCGGCGGCAACACCAACGCCCCGACGGTCATGATCGCGGAGAAGGCGGCCGACATGATCCGCGAAGAAGTCGCGGCCCGCCCGGCGCAAGCCGGCGAAGCCGCCTGAGCACTCAGGACTCGCGCGTGCCCATCAGCGGCAGGGGCACGTGCAAGAGCGCGCACACCACGCGCAGCAGGTCGAGTTCATCATCGACGACCTGTTCGTCGTAGGCGGCGCAGCGCAGGAGCGCGACCACCAGCGAATGCTTCGAGGCCGGCCGCAGGTCGTCGAGCCGGGCGAGCAGGTCGTCGAGGCGGCCGGCCCAGCCGGCGGTGTCGGGCATGGCCGGAATCTGCCCCTCGAGCTCGGCCATGCCGGCGCCGAAGGCTGCCTCGGCCGCGGCGGAATCCTCCGGGTGGCCGTAACGCGCCAGGATGGCCATCAGCTCGGTTGCTTCGGGCTTGCGTGACGCGAGCTTGCGGCGGCCGGTAGCGGCGGCCCGGGCCGGTCTCAGGGCGTCCCGGACCAGGGCATTGACCAGGCGCGTGAGCGCGAACTCGTGCATGTCGATCTTGCCGTCGGCCTGCGCCAGCCCGTCGAGCAGGCGCATGAAGTCCATCAGCTCCGCCTCCGGCCGACGACGAATCTGCGGGAAGGCCAGCTCCACCAGCGGCAGGCGAATGGCGCGCGGCTGATCGACCAGCGTCTCGCGCAGATGACGCACCTTCTCCTCGCTGTCGCCGCCGAGGGTGCGCGCGACCTGCAGTAGCTGCCGCTCGCGCACCTCGCGATCGGCGCTGATCAAAAGGCAGCAAACCAGCTCCGGCGCCCACTCGTCGGAGTGGGCGGCTTGCTCGAGCCGGGAAGGAATGCCCGCGGCCATCACCGCCGCCGTCAATGCCTGTTCCAGGCCGGGCTGGCCGATCTGTTCGGCCAGGTTGCCCAGATCGGTGACCAGCCGCGTGGGATCGACACCGCCGGCCGCCGCCTCCTCGACCTGTTGGCGACGCGCTGCTTCTTCCGCCTCGGCCTTGCGCGCCTGGGCGTGGCGTTTCATGTCCTGCGCGATCTGTGCCAGCTCCTCGGACCGGAACGAGGGGTCGACGGCCTTGATCCGCTTTTCCAGCGGCGGATGCGTGGCGAAGGCCTGGTAGCCCATGCCGGTCGAGAACAGCATGTGTCCGACTTCCTCGGTGTCGGCGGTCATGAACGAGCCGGCCTGGAGCGCGCCGATTTTCTTGAGCGCGTTGCCGATGCCGTCGGGGTTGCGCGTGAACTGCACGGCCGAGGCGTCGGCCAGGTACTCGCGCTGGCGCGAGACGGCGGCCTTGATCCAGCGCCCGAAGAACAGCCCGATGTAGCCGATCACCACCACACCCAGACCCGCCAGGACGGCCGGCGCGGCGCCGCGGCTGTCGCGGGCGAAGCGGGCGGAGTAGAGCAGCTTGCGCCCGAGGATGGCGATCACCAGGATGCCGAACAGAAGGCCGATCAGGCGGATATTGAGCCGCATGTCGCCGTTGAGAACATGGCTGAACTCGTGGGCGATCACGCCCTGGAGTTCATCGCGGTCGAGGTGCTCGAGCGTTCCGCGGGTGACCGCCACCGCCGCGTCGGCCGGCGAGAAACCGGCGGCGAAGGCGTTGATTCCCTGCTCGTGCTCGAGCACGTAGATCTCGGGCACCGGCACGCCGGAGGCGATGGCCATTTCCTCGACCACGTTGCGCAGCCTGCGGCGCAGTGGGTCGGTGGTATCGCCGTCGATCCGCGTCCCGCCCATGGCCTGGGCAACCTCGCCGCCACCGCCGCGCAATTGCAGCGAGCGGACCGCACTGGCCCCCAGGATCACGCCACCGGTCACAACCGTCGCCCAGACCAGGTTCCAGGGATCGGGGCCGAGGGCGAAAAAGACAAAGACGTCCACCGCGGCGATGATCGCCAGCACCGCGAGGGCGAACATGACGATCAGGAATTTGCTCTGTCGGCGGGCCTTGTCCTGGTGCTCGAAGAAGTTCATACGATAAGAAAGGTTTCAGGGTTCAGGTTTCAGGTTTCAGGGCGGCAGCCGCGTAGCCTTGGGGGGCGGCTTCGCCGCGAGACTGCGTAGGTCTCGGTTAAATCCGCGACGGACGACCTTGCGGCCTGTACACGCAGCGCTAGGCGTGTCCAGATCATCTACGTCGTCCGTCGGCGATGCGACGCCGACCCACGGGGGCTTCGATCCGACAACGCGGCAAAGCCGCCCCGCGATGATCTCAGTTGCCGACCTGAAACCTGAACCCTGAAACCTGAAACCTTGTTTTTAACCAAAATCCACCTGGACGGCTTCACGCTTCTCGGGGTCGTCGATCTCGAGCAGCTCGGCCGGCTTGAAGGTGAACATGCCGGCGATGATGTTGGCCGGGAAGCTCTCGCGCAGGGTGTTGTAGTGCATGACCATGTCGTTGAAGGCCTGGCGTGCGAAGGCGACCTTGTTTTCCGTGCTGGTCAGCTCCTCGGACAGCTGCATCATGTTCTGGTTGGCCTTGAGGTCGGGATAGTTCTCGGACAGGGCGAACAGGCGTCCGAGTGCGCCCGACAGACCCTGCTCGGCCTGCGACAGCTTGCGCATGGCGTCCGGATCGGAGGGGTCGGCCGCGGCGGCCTTGAGCTGCTGGTGCGCGCCGTTGCGGGCCTGGATGACGCCTTCGAGGGTTTCGCGCTCGTGCGTCATGTACTTCTTGGCCACTTCGACCAGGTTGGGAATCAGGTCGTGGCGGCGGTTGAGCTGGACGTCGATCTGCGCGAAGGCGTTCTTGTAGCGATTGCGCGCGGCGACCAGGCGGTTGTAGATCGTGATGGCGAAAAACGCCGCCGCGACGATAAGGATCAGCAGTACCCATTCCATGGGTGGTTCCTCCCAGGAGAAGTCAGGCGTCCAGTTTACCCGCTCGGATCGGCACCGTCATCGCCTGCGATACGCAGGTCGAACAGCAGCCCGACGAAGCGACTCTCGACCAGCGGCCAGCGCAGGAACTGCGCCCCCTGCGGCAGCAGCGGCGGTGGCCCGGCGCGCGAGGGAAACGGCGACTGCAGCCAGGCCAGGGCCCCGGCACCGCGGCGCCACTGATCGAGCCGCTCGGCATCGCTCTCGTCCAGGGTCGAGGGGTCGACCAGCAACAGGTCGCAGTCGCGCGGCGCATCACGCCCATCGAGCAGGCGAATGCCCCATCGCCCGGCAAGGCGGCGAAGAACGCGCATGGTCGGCGGCGGAACCCGGGCACAGACGGTCTGGCCCTCGAGCAAGCCGGACAGGCTGCCGGCCATCGATTCGTCGCCGTGGTCGAGCACGGGCAGACGAACGCGGAAGCGGCTGCCGCCGTGGCAGCTCTCGATCAGGTCGAGCTTGCCCGCCATGGCATCGACCAGCTTGCGGCAGATCGCCAGGCCCAGGCCCGAGCCGCTGTAGGACCGGGTAATCGAGGCGTCGAGCTGGGTGAAGGGTTCGAACAGCCGCTTGCGGTCGCGCTCGCCGATTCCGGGCCCGGAGTCGGAAACGACGACGACCAGCTGCCCGTCGCGCCCGATCTCGGCGCTCATCTCGATGCCGCCGCGATCAGTGAACTTCACCGCATTGCTCAGCAGGTTGCCCAGCACCTGGCTGATGCGGTCGCTGTCGCCGGTGGCCGACAGCGGCAGGTCAGCCGACAGGCGCAGGCGAAGATCCAGGCCCTTCTTCGCGGCGTTGGGCGCATGCAGGTCCACGACCTGTTCGAGCATGGCCGTCAGGTCGAAGGGCTGAGCGTTGAGGCTCATCCGGCCGGCCTCGATTCGCGAGATATCGAGCACGTCGTCGATGATCCGCTGAAGCTGGAGGCCGGACTGGCGAAGCGTATCGAGGATGTCCTGCTGGCCGGGCTCGGTTTCGGTTTCGTAGAGCAACTCGACCATGCCCAGAACGCCGTGCAAGGGGGTGCGGATTTCGTGGCTCATCGTCGCCAGGAACTCCGACTTGGCGTTGCTGGCCTGCTCGGCGCGCTCGGCCAGTGAGCGCACGCGCTGCAGCAAAAGGGCGTTGTGGAGCGCCTGGCCGGCCATTTCCTCCAGCAGCCGCAAGCGTTCGCGGACAGCGCTCGAGGTCTCGACCCTCGGCCGCTCGACCAGCACCCGGGCAACCTCGCGCTGCCCCACCTGCAGGGCCACGGCGAGATCCCGCGCGCCATCGGCTTGTTCGAGCCGCTGGCGCCACTGCGCCCGCGCAAGCTGCGGCGCCTCGGGATCGGAGCACACCAGTTCGCGCGGAAGGTGACTCTCGAGATAGCCCAGCCAGGCGACGCGGCCCCCGGTCACGTGCACGATCTCGGTGGCGATGGTCTCGGCCAGGGAAATCGGCTCCAGGCTGCGATTGAGTCGCGTGATGATCAGGCGCTGCTCTTCGGCCAGCGCGCGTTTCTGCCTCGCCTCGCGCATGTCCCGGCGCCGCCGGTTGGCGCGACGGTAGCCGCGCAGGCCGACGCCGGCGCCCGTCACCGCGAACAGGCCGTAGGCCGCCAGCGCCCAGCCGCTGAGCCAGGGGGGCTGGCGAATCTTGATGGCCACGGCGTCGCCTCGTTCACTCCAGGGGCCGTCCGGCGCGGCGGCTTGAACGCTGAAACGATAGTCGCCCGGCGGCAGGCTCGAGTAGTAGTGCCGGGTCTGGCCGATGAGGTCGATCCATTCGTTGTCCCAGCCTTCCAGCTTGATGCGATAGCGGGTGCGCTCGTGCGCCAGGTAGGTGGTGGCCAGGAAGTCGACGAACACGCTGTTGTTGTCGTGATCGAGTTCGATCTGCGGCGAGGTTCCGGGTCCGAGTGCGATGCTGCGATCGCCGGCCTGTACGCGCGACAGGTGCACACGGGGCGCCACGGATACGCCGCTGACGGCGTCCGGGTCGACCGCGACGATACCGCCCAGGCCGGCGAAGGCCAGGCGACCGTCCGGCAGGGGCTGGGCGGTATTTTCACCGAACTCGACCGGGGCCAGGCCGTCACGGCGTGAAAAATGCCGCAGGCTCCCGTCCGCCGGACGGAAACGCGACAGGCCGCTGGTTCGCGTCAGCCAGATATCGCCGTGACCGTCGGGCAGGACGTTGATCAAGCGCCCCGGCGGCAGCCGGTCGGAAAGGTTGATCGCCTCGACCCGGCTCAGGCCTTCGCCGCGGTCACGCCAGAGCTCGAGGGATTCGTCGGTCGCGAGCCAAAGTTCATCGTCGCGCCAGGCCGCCGAAGCCAGGGGCTGGGAATGATCGACGGGCTGCCGGACGAACCCGCGCGAGTCGTCCCATCGATACAGCCCCCCGGAAGCAAGCAGCCACCAGCGCCCGCCGGGGCCCCGCATCAGCTCGCGACCGGCGGATTCGGGCAGATGATTTCGCCCCTCGCCCGCGGCATGGAAGCGCTCACGCTCGCCGCTGTGCTCGTCGATGAGCAGCAAACCGGCGTCCCGGGTGGCGAGCCACAGGCGGTCTTCGTCCTTGCGACGCAGAAAGGCGAAAGTGCCGGAGTCGAGTTCCTTGCGGTGCACAAGAACGTCGTGCCGGCCGTCGGGGCCCAGCTCGATGCGCACCACCGATGTCTGGGTGGTCACGTAGAGCAGGTCGGCCTCACGCCACACCTCCAGGACATTGGCGCCGGCGAGCGCCTCGCGGGCCGCCTGCGGAATGACGGGCCCGGATTCGCCCCCGCCCCGACCCGGCAGGAATTCGAGCTGCCCGCGCAAGCCGCCGACCCAGAAGCCCCCGGCGCGGCCGTCCCAGTCGAGGCTGGTGACCGGATCGATCGTCAAGCGCGCGCCTTCGGTATCTCCGGGCACCGGCTGGTAGCGCTCGAATGCGGAAAAGCCGGGCGGCAGGTACGCCGCACCACTGCGGGTCGTGGTCAGCCACAGTCCGCCTTCGCGGTCGAACAGCAGCCCGTCGACGGCATTCGAGGGCAGGCCGTTGTCGAGCCCCGGAACGTGCCGAATCACGCTGCTCCAGTCATCTTCTCCCGTACGGTAGCGGTGGAGCCCCTTGGTCGTGGCGACGATGATCTGGTCCGACTGGGGATCGGGCGCGATCCCCGTGATCGTGCCGTCGACCCGGGCGACCCGCCGTGCTTCGGCCTGCGGCGCCACGTCGCTCGGACCGAGATCCATGAGGGCACCGCCTTCGTTGAAATAGATACGGCCGTTCGCCTCGGCCAGGCTGATCGCGAACCGGCCTTCCTCGAGGCGGCGGATCGGGGTGAAGCGTTCGGCGCGCTCGTCGAACACGGAAATCTGGCCGGTCTGAACGAGCCAGACTCGGCAGCTCGAGTCGCGTTCAAGATGAACCTGGAAGCCGCCCGGATCGAGCCCGTCCTCCGCCGCCTGGGCGAAGGTCTCGAGGGAATCGTCGGATGGATCGTAAACGGCGACACCGCCGCGCATGAAGGCCATCCAGGTGCGCCCCCGGCAGTCCTCGGTCATGGACCAGATATTGCCGGCCGGCAGGCGACCGCCGCGCTTGCTCGGCTCCAGGTGGCGGACCGGCTCCAGGTCGGGGGCAATCTGGACCACGCCGCGGTCCTCCACGGCCGCCCAGACACTGCCGTCGCTGTGGGCCATCAGGGACATGATGTTGCGACCAGGCAGCGGGTCGGGTGTTTGCGGATCGCTCGGAATGATGCGCATGCGCGCACCTTCGTGACGGACCAGGCCACCGCGAGTCCCGATCCAGATGAAGCCGCGCGCGTCCTGAACGATGTCCTCGACCTGCCGATCGGGCAGACCCTCGTTGACGCTGAGGGTGCGAAAGACCGGGCCCTGGTCAGATCCCCTCGCCGCCCCGGAAACCAGGATGATGGCCAGCACGACCAGGCAACACAGCGGATGACGCCGGCGCCCGGCGCCAACGGCCACAACTGACTTGGCACCCTCTGCCAACATGCCTCCAGATCATCAACATTGGACCCGGAAAGTCAAGTCAAGGGCTTTTCCAGGTGGTGCCAGGTACCCATGTGGTGGTGATCGCCGTAGAGCAGCTTGCCGGAATCGATGCGCTCGAGACCCGCGCGCTCGAATTCGCGGGTCCAGTCCGGCCGCGCCGCGATGGCCTCGTTGACGCGAAGCATGTCCTGCAGCCGGCCGCGGGCGGCCAGCAGCTCGGCCAGCGTGTCGGCGACGGCCGAACGGCGGCCGGCCAGGGGCTCGCCGCGCAGGCTCAGCAGCTGATCGGCCAGGCCCAGGACATAGCGGAACAGTTCCGAGGCGGACTGGCGATGGCGCTGGAAAAGGGCGGGACCGATCCGCTCGAGCGCCTCGTGAAGCTGCGCGGGCGTCATGCTGGCGCCGGCGAACTCGCCCAGCACATCGAACAGCCGCAGCTCGTCCAGCACGGCAAACTCGCCGGCCTCGCGCTGCATGGTTCGGATCATGTCCGATTCGGACGCGTGCGCGACGATCACCAGGCGCCCACCCGGACGCAGCAATTCATGCACGCGCGTTGCGGCACTCGACCAGTCGCAATACTCGATCCCGTACTGGCTCATGACGAGGTCATAGGCGCCCGACGGCAGGCTGCATTGCTCAAAGGGGGTCTGGTCGACGAAGCGGATATCGTCCATCAAGCTCGCCGCATCGGGATGGGCGCGGCTTACCGCCTGCGGATCGACGCGGGCGGCATCGATGGCGGTAACGGCAAGGGCCTTGGGCACGCGGCGAGAGTAAGCTGCCGCCAGAAGCGCCAGCGCACCATTGCCGGTGCACACATCCAGCAACTCGGCGCCGGCGTCGAGTGCATCGAACTGACGCGACCAGAACGCCGCAACTTCACCGTCGTAGTTGCGGGAAAAGTCCTGCGGCAGGGAAGTCAGGCAGCCGCGTGACCAGTATCGGCTCCAGTGGCTGTAGTCGGGCATGGGAAGGCATTGGATGAACCAGGGCGTAGTTTACCCCCGGCTGGAAAAAGAAAGGCCCGGGAGTCCCGGGCCTTTCCTCGACACAATGTCGACTTCTCGTTTCCGATCAGGTGATCAGAAGTTCTGGGTGTACCGGATGTACGGGATACGTCCCCAGCCGTCCGAGTAATCGAACGCGTAGCTGCGCGAGAAGAAGGACGACTGCGGCGGGTTGCGGTCGGCAACGTTACGCACCAGCAGGGTCAGCTCGCTGTTCCACGGGGTGAACCAGGTGGCGCTGACGTCGTGACGCGTCCACGAACCGATGTGGCCCTGCTCGATGCGAGCGGACGAGTCGTCGTTGAGGACAACCTGCTCCGAGGTGCTGTCGGTGTGGTGGATGTTCCACGCAAACCGGAAGTCACCGAACGAGTAGGTGTTGTCGAGGTTCGCGCGATACTGCGGCGTGCCTCGGGTACCCACCGTCTCGGGGCTCGGGATGTCGTCATCCAGCTCGGACTCGATCTCCCACTCGTCGACATAACCAACCTGCAGGTTCGAACGCAGCATGCCGGCATCGCCGAAGTCGAAGTTGGCACGCAGGTTGAAGTCGATACCCTGGGTTGTCAGGTCGCCTTCGTTGGCCGGGCCAAAGATGACTTCGTCGATACCACCGCTGTCGTCACGGTAAACACCCAGCCCCGGCGGGAAGGCGCGGCCTTCAAACTCGAGGTTGATGAGCTCCTGGGCACCGATCGAACGGATGATGTTGTCGATCTCGATGCGGTAGAAGTCAACCGAGCCGCTCAGCCATTCGGTGGCCTGGAAGCCGATACCGGCCGCATAGCCCTTCGAGTTTTCCGAATCCAGGTCGGGGTTACCGATCTGGAAGGCGTCGGTCTGGATTTCCGGGCAGTCGTTCTGCGGAACGCCCAGCTGCTCACAGCGGGGGAAGTCGCGCACGAACTCAGCCGAGAAGGCCGGCTTGGCGTTGATCAGCGTCAGGTCCGGAGCCGCGTAGCCCTCGGCATAGCTGGCACGCAGCGTGATGGAATCCGTCGGCTGGTAGCGCAGGGCCACCTTCGGGCTGATGTCGTCACCGTAGTCGGAGTAGTCATCGTAACGAACCGCGGCGGTCACTTCGAGGTTGTCCATGACCGGGAACAGCCACTCGGTATAGAGGGCGGAGACGTCACGTTCACCCGACGAGCTGTTGCCGGCAGAACCGCCGACCAGGCCGGCTTCCGACAGCGAGTCGTACTGGTCGGAGAAGGCTTCTTCGCGGTACTCGGCACCGACCACGGCCTGAATCCAGCCGCCGCCGATTTCGGCGATGTCCATGCCGGCGCTGCCGTAGAATTCCTTGATTTCGAATTCCGAGACGCGCGAAATGGTCACGCGCATGCCGTTGAGGGTGTCATCGGAGGCGCCGAACGGATCGGTCGGATCATAGCTGCCGTCGTCGAGGGCGGCCTGCATGTTCGAGCGCATGCCGTAGTTACGGCCAATGTCGTAACCCTTGTAGCGGCTGTAGTTGACGCCGAAGTCGAGGTCGACACCGCCGACGCGGCCTTCGAAGCCGAGCAGACCGGAGTGCACGTTGGACTCGACTTCCGAGTCACGCGGGCCCAGCGCCTGGAAGCGGTGGTAAAGAACCGCCGGGTAGTCGTACGGGTTGGCCGGGGAATCGGCGGAGACAACGGCGAAGTCCGGCAGCGGCGCGTAGCGACCGAAGGAGAAGGTGCGGGTGTTCTCCATACGGGTGTAGGCGCGCCAGTCGTCGTTGACCTGGTAGTCACCCGTGACGTGCAGCGACTGGTTGCTGATGGTCGCTTCGTCGGCCGACTCGGTGGTGAAGTCGTAGAAGCAGCCTTCGCCGCCCCAGAACGTGTCGTCGGTCAGACGATGCAGGTTCGGCGAGAGCGACTCACAGGCGCCGTCGGGGGAGTTGACCTGGCCGGCGTTCGGGCCGTCCTGCAGCACCCAGTTGTTACCGTAGGGGCTGAGGTTGTTCGACTGCGAGAACGGGTTGGCGACGGTCGATTCCGACCAGGGACGCTGGTTGGCAAAGATCATGCTGCGCGAGTTCTTCGAGGCAACGGCCAGCATGCGGCCGCGGTCGCCCTGGATACCCACCATGGCGTGACCGGCGCGCTGCTTGCCGCCATCGCGTTCCGGGTTGCTGTAGGTGTAGCTGACCTGGGCGCCTTCGTAGTCCTTGCGCGTGATGACGTTGATCACGCCGCCGATCGCGTCGGAACCGTAAACGGCCGAGGCACCATCGGACAGGATTTCAATACGCTCGACAGCACCGATCGGGATGGCGTTGATGTCCTGGCCAGTACCCGAGAACGGGCTCTTCGGGAAGCGACGGCCGTCGATCAGGACCAGGGTACGGTTGCTACCCAGGCCACGCAACGAGATCGAGCCGAAGTTCTGGGCCGAGGAACCGGACTGCGGACGGAAGGAACCGAACGAGTTGAAGGTGGTGTTGCGGAGCAGGTCGGCGATCGAGGTTTCACCCGACAGCTCGATCGCTTCGCGGTCGATCACGGTAACGGGAAGGGCACCTTCCACGTCGGCGCGCTGAATGCGCGAACCGGTGACCTGGACGCGGTCGAGGTCTGCTGCCTCTTCGTCGTCCTGGGCAGCGACCGGCGCGGCGGTCATTGCCAGGCCGGCGATCATACCCGCCCCGAGGGCGTAGTTGATTGCCTTGGCAAGTTGGTTACGGTTGTGCTTCATCAGACTCTCCATTTGTCTTTTGATTTCTGGTTGAGCATTCGATACTAGTATCGACAGCAATGTGTCGGAGCGGAAACCCTTGCCAAATCAGGCGCGCTGACGCACGGCCCGACTGACCCGGCCTCCGACTCAGCGCCGATACTAGCACCTTCGATCGCCAATGAAAAGGGTCTTGTTAATTCCGTGTAAAGCGCCGCAGTTCGCCCCGAAAGGCCTTTGATGGCGGGGCTTCCGGACGACCGAGAGCACTCCCCGGCCGCGCTTGACGGCTCTTTTCGACGCGCGCCACCGGCCCCGGCCAGGGCCCCGCCGCGAACGATTCGAAGGCTGGTATCCTTCCCGATCAAGCACCGGCTCGCCGGTCTCACCATTATTCCCCGACCCCGAGGCAGGCTTCGTGCACAACCCGCCCCATTCGGAATCGACCGATCATCAGCTGGCCCAGCAGGCCGAGTTTCGCCTGCGCCAGGGCGACCTCGCGGGCGCGCGCGAGACGTTCTGGGAACTCGCGCGCCGCAACGAGGATGCCGGCCTGTGGCTGCGCCTGGCCGAGATCGATCACGCGCTCGGCGACGGCGAGCAGGCATTGCGATCGCTTGGGCGAGCCGGCGGGATCCAGCCCCGCCCCTGGCAGGCGAGCGCACGCATTGCGGAACTCTTCTTCGAGCTCGGCCGCCCGGAGCGTTCGCTGGCCATCCTCGATCGCGAGGCCGCCCGGGATCGCGCGAATCCGCGCCTGCAGCTGCTGCTGGCCCAGGCCCGCGAGGACGCCGGCCAGCGCGAGGGCGCGATCGACGCCTACCGCCACGCGCTGGCCTGCCAGCCCGGCTGGCCGGCGGCCATGGGCGGGCTGCTGCGCGTCGCCCGTGACGAGATCAGCGAAGCGTGGCTCGACCAGGCCCAACGCATGCTGGCCGCGAGCCAGCTCGATGCCGACGAGCGGGCCGTACTCGGCTACAGCCTGGGGCGCGCGCTGGAAAGGCGCGGCGACTTCGACGGAGCTTTCCACGCCTGGCGCCGGGCCAACGAATTGCGGCGGCGGCAAAGCGGCGGCCTCGACCATGATGCGGCCCGCCTGCATGCCGACCGCCAGATTCAGCGCTACAGCCCGGACTTGCTGGCCCGCCCACCGGCGCTCGGCGCCTCCGACCGGATCCCCCTGTTCATCGTCGGCATGCCGCGAAGCGGCACGACCCTGCTCGAGCGCATGATCGGCGCCCATCCCGACGCCATCGGCTACGGCGAACTGCCGACCATGGGCCAGATCGCCCGCCAGCTCGAGCGCCATGCGCCGACCTGGCCGGCCGGAGCCGGCGCCATCGACGATGTGTACTCACCGGCATTACTGCAGGGGATGGCCGACTTCTACTACAAGGAGTTGGACCTGCGATCGAGCTCGCGCGCCCGGTTCAGCATCGACAAGGCGCCCCTGAACTTCTTCCAGGCCGGCCTGATTTCACTGTTATTGAACCACTCGCGCATCATCGTGTGCGAACGCGATCCTCGCGACGTCTGCCTGTCGATCTACTCGGAGAACTTCGCCCCCGACCAGGCGTTCGCCACCGACCTCGACGACCTGGTGTTTTTCCATCACCAGTACCGGCGCTTGATCTCGCACTGGCAGCAAACGCTGCCGAACCGGGTGCGCTGCGTGCGCTACGAAGACCTGGTCGATGCACCCGCCGAAACGCTCGAACCCCTGCTCGAGTGGATCGGCATGCCCTGGGACGACGCCTGCCTGGACTTCCATGACCGCGGCGGCGAAGTCGCCACCCCCAGCCGCTGGCAGGTGCGCCAGCCGATTTATCGCTCCAGCATGGGACGCTGGCGCAATTTCGAACCGCATATCGATCCGTTGCTGAACGCCTTCGGCAGCGAAGACGCCCCCACACTTGACGATTGAGCCGCCTGCGCGGCGACGGCTATCATGGCGGACATGAGCACGAACACACCCCCGGGCCCGGACCTGGAAAGAATGACGCAGGCGGCCGAGGCCGGCGTGGCACAAGCCCAATTCAGCCTCGGCCTGGCCTGGCTCTACGGCGATACGGGTCGGCCGGATCCGGCTCGGGCCTGGGACTGGCTCGACCGCGCGCAGCGGCAGGGCGTGGCCGAGGCGCGCGCGGCCCTCGGCACGATGTGCCTGAGCGGGCAGTGCGAGGGCCGGGAAGGCGCCTTCGACCTCGAACGCGCCGTTGAACTGCTCGAATCCGCCCACGCCGACGATTCCGTCGAGGCCGCCTACCGGCTCGGCACGCTCAAGCTGACCGGCTGTGGCGTGCCGGCCGACAGGCAGGGCGGCGCCGGCCTGATCGAGACCGCGGCCCGACGCGGGCATATGCTGGCGCTCAACGATGCCGCCTGGTGCCTGGAGCACGGCCTGGGCCTGGCGCGCAACCCGGCGCGCGCCCTGAAGGCCTGGCAGCTGGCCGCCGAGGCGGGCATGCCGCGCGGCTGGTTCACGCTCGGCGTCTGGCTGGCGCAGGGCCGGCACGTCAGCGCCGACCCGGCGCTGGCCCGGGCCTGCCTGGACAAGGCCGCCCGCTCCGACTTCCCCATGGCGGCGGAGTTGCGCGACGAACTGGCCGACGAAGGCGCCGATGCCGGCCGGGCGCTCGGGCTACAGGTCGACCCGGCTGCCGCGGCGCAAGCGCCCCGCACGAGGCGTGAGGTGCTGAGCGAGGCACCCCGGATCGAGGTGCTGCACGATTTCGTACCGGTGGACGCCAGGGCACACCTGATCGCCCGCGCCCGGCCAATGATCGAGCCTTCGAGGGTCCTCAGCGATACCGGGTCGGTCGACCGCTCCCGCATTCGCACCAGCGGCGAGACCTGCCTGCTGCCGGAACTGCTCGACGTGACGGCCTGGCACCTGCTCGAGCGGCTGCACGAGGCGATGGGCATCCCGATGGAAAACGGCGAGCCGCTGATCATCCTGCAGTACACGCCGGGCAGCGAGTACCAGCCGCACTACGACTATTTCGACCCGGACAGGCCGGGCTCGCAAACGGCCCTGCGCCAGGGCGGCCAGCGCACCTGGACGCTGCTGACCTATCTCAACGCCGTCGCCGGCGGCGGCGCCACGGCGTTTCCGGATCTCGACATCGAGGTTGCGCCGGACCCAGGCAGCGTGCTGGCCTTCCGCAACGTCGACGAAGCGGGTGGGATCGAGCCGCGCACCCTGCATGCCGGCCTGCCGGTCACCGCGGGTGAAAAATGGCTGGCCACGCGCTGGATCAGGGAGCGGCCCTTCGTTGCCGAACGCGGCGCCGGAAGGCCCGAACCGGGCTCGAGCACGCCCGAGTAGGTCCGTCCTAGCGCACCAGTTCCTCGCGAATACGCCCCAGGGCCTCGTGCAGCGCCGAGGGCACGCGCGGCCCGAAGGCTTCCAGGTGCCGGCCGATCGCCGCGACTTCTTCCCGCCATTCGACCGGATCGACCCGCAGCAGCTCTTCCATGTCGGGCTGCTCGTCGAGGCCGTCGAGATTGATCGCGGCGGGATCGGGCAGGCCGCCCACCGGCGTGTCGACCACATCGGCCTCGTCGCGGCAGCGCGCCATGATCCACTCGAGCACGCGCATGTTGTCGCCGAAGCCCGGCCAGATGAACTTGCCGTCACCGTCGCGGCGGAACCAGTTGACCTGGAAGATCCGCGGCGGCTTTGTCAGCTTGCCGCCAACATCGAGCCAGTGGGCCCAGTAGTCGGCGAAGTGGTATCCACAGAAGGGCTTCATGGCCATGGGGTCGCGCCGCACGATGCCGACCTGGCCGGTGGCCGCGGCCGTGGTCTCCGAGGCCATGCCAGCGCCGACCAGCACGCCGTGGGTCCAGTCGCGCGCCTCGAGCACCAGCGGCGCCAGGCTGGCGCGCCGGCCGCCGAAAATGATGGCGTCGATCGGCACGCCGTCGGGATTGTCGGCCTGATCGGAATAGCTCGGGCAGCGATCGATCGCCACGGTAAAGCGCGAATTCGGATGTGCCGCCGGGCCGTGCTTGGGGTCGAAGGGACGGCCGCGCCAGTCCTTCGCCGGCTTGCCCTCGCCCAGGCCTTCCCACCAGGGCTGGTTGTCCTCGGTGACCGCGACGTTGGTGAAGATCGTCTCGCGGTCGAGCATGGCCAGGGCGTTGGGGTTGGTCTTCGCGCCCGTGCCCGGCGCGACGCCGAAGAAACCGGCTTCCGGGTTGATCGCCCACAGCCGGCCGTCCTCGCCGGGGTGCAGCCAGCAGATATCGTCACCCACCGTCCACACCTTCCAGCCGGCCTCGCGGTAGGCCTCGGGCGGAATCAGCATGGCCAGGTTGGTCTTGCCGCAGGCCGAGGGGAAGGCGCCGGCGACGTAGCGGACCTCGCCCTCGGGGTTCTCGATGCCGACGATCAGCATGTGCTCGGCCAGCCAGCCCTCGGTGCGCGCCTGGTAGCTGGCGATGCGCAGCGCGTGGCACTTCTTGCCCAACAGGGCGTTGCCACCGTAACCCGAGCCGAAGCTCTGGATGCTGAGCTCTTCGGGAAAGTGGACGATGTAGCGGCGGTCCGGATCGAGGTCGCCGGTCGAATGCAGGCCCTTGACGAAGCTGCCGTCGCGCTCGATGCGCGCCAGGGCTTCGCTGCCCATGCGCGTCATCAGGCGCATGTTGGCGACCACGTAGGGGCTGTCGGTGATCTCCACGCCGCAGCGCGAGAAGGGTGAGTCGATCGGGCCCATGCAGTAGGGCACGACATACAGCGTGCGGCCTTCCATGCAGCCGGCGAACAGGCCTTTCATCAGCGCATGGGCTTCGGCCGGCGCCATCCAGTTGTTGTTGGGCCCGGCGTCTTCCTCGCGCGCGGTGCAAACGTAGGTGAGATGCTCGACCCGCGCGACGTCGGCCGGGTCGGAGCGATGCAGGTAGCAATCCGGGTGGGTCTCGGGGTTGAGCCGTTCGAGATCGCCGGCTTCGAGCATGGTCCCGATCAGCCGTTCATTCTCGGCCGCGGAACCGTCGCACCAGTGAATCCGGGACGCCCGGGCATGGGTTGCGACTTCGTCGACCCAGTCGTTGAGAATCTGCAGTTTGGAAGACATGCGCGCGCCGCTTTTGTGCGAGTGATCAAGGTCGGGCAGGTTAGCCCCTCAGGGGGCGGGAATCAATCAATCCGGATTGGATTTTCCAATGATCGTCCCGGCTGGCCAAGGCTCTGCCAATACCCCGATGCCCTGCCCGCCTCGCCCATCACAGATCGAAGGGCGCGAGCTTGCGCTCGACATAGCTGAAGTCGGGGCGAACGTACTGCGGCAGTCCGTCCTTGCCGTAGGCCGGATAGGCCTCGCCGCGGATCAGCGGCTCGAGATAGGCACGGCAACTCGGCGTGATGCCGAAGCCGTCGGCGGCGATGAACTTTTTCGGCATCTTCTTTTCGTGGTTGGCGATGCGCGACAGCGGCGCCGGCTCGATCTTCCAGCGGTAGGGCTTGTCGCTGCTGCGCTTGATCACGGGCATCACCCCCGACTCGCCGGCAATCGCCAGCTCGACGGCGGCCTTGCCCACCGCGCGGGCGTGTTCGAGATCCGTGGCCGACGCGATATGCCGCGCCGAACGCTGCAGGTAGTCACTCACCGCCCAGTGGCACTTGTAGCCGAGATCCTCCTTGACCATGCCGGCGACCACCGGCGCGACGCCGCCGAGCTGCTTGTGCCCGAACGCATCGGTGCTGCCGGCGTCGGCCAGGAACTGTCCGTCGGCCGTGCGCGCACCCTCGGAGACGACGATCGAGCAGTAGCCGTTGGCCTCCACCGAGCGACGGACCTTGTCGCGAAACTTCTCGCGATCGAACGGCACTTCGGGAAACAGGATGACCTGGGGTGGGTCGCCCTTTTCCTTCCCGGCCAGGCCGCCGGCGGCGGCGATCCAGCCGGCATGGCGCCCCATCACTTCCAGGATGAACACCTTGGTCGAACTCGAGGCCATGGCCATCACGTCCAGGCTGGCTTCCAGGATCGACACGGCCACGTACTTGGCCACCGAGCCGAAACCGGGGCAGTTGTCGGTCACCGCCAGGTCGTTGTCGATGGTCTTGGGAATACCGATGCACTGCACGTGAAAGCCGAGCTTGTCGCCGATCTGCGAGACCTTCCAGGCGGTGTCGGCCGAGTCGTTGCCGCCGTTGTAGAAGAAACAGCCGATGTTGTGCGCCTTGAACACCTCGATCAGGCGCTCGTACTCGCGCCGGTTGTCCTCGATCGACTTGAGCTTGTAGCGACAGGAGCCGAACGCGCCGCCGGGGGTGTGGTTGAGCGCGGCCACTTCCGATTTCTTCAGCTTGCTCGTATCGATCAGCCGCTCCTCGAGCGCCCCCATGATGCCGTCACGCGCAGCATATACCTTGCCGATTTGATCGCGGTTGGCCCGCGCGGTCTCGATCACCGCCGCGGCGGTGGCGTTGATCACCGGCGTCACACCACCGGACTGGGCGTAGAGGATGTTCTTCTTGGGCATGACGCGTTCTCGTGATCGAAGCCTGTCGGGAAGGATAGCGAATCATTGGCTGGTTCGCTTGTTGGCTGGTTTGCTGGTTTGCTGGTTCGGCAACTGCGCGGATTGCGGGGCGGCTCTGCCGCGATGGCCCGATGCCGGCTGCACGCGAGAGCCCGTCAGTGTTCACCCGCTTTCGCTGCGAAGCCGCCCACCAATCCTCTACGGCGCCGAACCAGCCAACCAGCCAACAAGCCAACAAGCCAACCAGCAAACACCCCCTACCGCCGACGATCTCGAAACGAGCACTCCCCAACAACCCCTTCCCGACTGCATTTGACACCCCCGCCCTTCCCGGTTAGCTTTGTCGGCTTGATTCCACTACCACGCGCGCAAGCGTCCTAAAACCATGCGTATCGTATTGCTCGGCCCGCCGGGTTCCGGCAAGGGCACCCAGGCCGCCCTCCTCAAGGAGCGCCTCGGCGTTGTGCATATTTCCACCGGCGAACTGCTGCGCGCCGCGGTGGCCGAAGGCACCGAACTCGGCAAGCAGGCCAAGGCCGCCATGGACGCCGGGGAGCTGGTATCCGACGAGCTCATGCTGGGCCTGATCGAGGAAAAGCTGGGTCAGCCGGAGGCCGAACCGGGCTTCATTCTCGACGGCTACCCGCGCAACCAGGCCCAGGCCGAAGCGCTCGACAAGCTGCTCGACCGGCTCGGCCAGCCCATCGACCATGCCCTGGAGCTGACTGTCGACGAGGAGCAGATCGTCAAGCGACTGGCCCTGCGGGCCGAAGAAGAAGGCCGCTCCGATGACACCGAGGCGGTGATCCGCAAGCGCCTGTCGGTTTATCGCGAGCAGACCGCGCCGATCTCCCAGCACTACGCGGAAAAGGGCATCCTGGTTCGTGTCGACGGCGTCGGCGAGATCGACGAGATCAATCGGCGCCTTGCCGCGGCGCTTTCCTGACGCGGATTCGCGCCCGCAGCACGCCATCACGCGTGTCGGCATGAAGCAGTTCGTGACCGCTGCGCTGGCAGAACACGGCGAGATCGATCTCGGCCATCGGGTCGGTGGCCAGCACCTCCAGCTCCGCACCCGCGGCGAGGTCGTGCATGGCCTGGCGCGTTCGCCAGACCGGCTCGGGACAGGCCAGGCCGCGGCAGTCGACCACCCGTACGTCCGTATCGTGCCCGCTCATGTCTGAACTCTTCTCCCGCCTGATCGGCATCCTGATGCTCAGAAACGGCCCGCAGGATCTGCCGGGCGGCAGCCGCCCCCTGACCCTGGCGATGGCCTTCTACGTGGCGGCCACCGCGATGTCGCTATCGCTCGGTGAAGGCGGGCCCGACAATCCGGTCGCCGCGCTGGCACTGGCGACTGTGCTGCCGATGATCCTGGTTCGCATTGTACTCGGGCTGCGCGGCCGACCCGCCCGCTGGAGTCAGACGCTCGCCGCGCTGTTCGGCAGCAGCGCCCTGATTACGCTGCTTTCCATGCCGCTGGGCGCGAGCGCGAGCGCGGGCGGCGAACCCGACCCGGTCCTGGTCATCGCCAGCCTGGTGCTGTTCATCTGGTCCTTTGCCGTCGATGCCCATATCTGGCGTCACGCACTCGACACCACCTTTGCCGCAGGACTGGCGGTGGCGGTGTTACTGTTCACGCTATCCATGTACACCATCACCTTGATTGCAGGTCCGTTTTGAAAATCCATATTCTCGGCATTTGCGGCACGTTCATGGGCGGGCTCGCCGCCCTGGCCCGTTCGGACGGTCACGAAATCAGCGGTTCGGACGAGAACGTCTACCCGCCCATGAGCACGCAGCTCGAGTCGCTCGGCATCGCGCTCAGCGAAGGCTACGACCCGGCCCACATCCCCGACGACGTCGACCTGGTGATCATCGGCAACGCCCTCAGCCGCGGCAACCCGGCGATCGAGCACGTGCTCGACAACGACATTCCGTTTGCCTCCGGGCCGCGCTGGCTGGGGGAGACCTACCTGCGGCGGCGCACCGTCCTGGCGGTTGCCGGCACGCACGGCAAGACCACCACGGCGAGCATGCTGGCCTGGATCCTGGAAGATGCGGGCAAGCAGCCCGGCTTTCTCATCGGCGGCCTTCCGGTCAATTTCGGCGTCTCCGCGCGCACCGGCGAGGACCTGTTCGTGGTCGAGGCCGATGAATACGACACGGCCTTTTTCGACAAGCGCGCCAAGTTCGTCCACTACCGCCCGCGCATCGCCGTGCTCAACAACCTGGAATTCGATCACGCCGACATCTACCCGGACCTGTCGGCCATCCAGACGCAGTTCCACCACCTGGTGCGCACCATTCCCGGCAACGGTCGCCTGGTCGTCAACGCCGCCGACCAGAACCTCCAGGCCGTGCTCGATCGCGGCTGCTGGACGCCGGTTTCGGGCTTCGGCCTGAGCGAGAACGGAGCCGGCGAATGGCAGGTCGGTCTGGACGATCCCGCCGGCCGCAAACTGTCGATCAGCCAGGCCGGCGAACAGGTCGGCACGCTGGAGTGGCCCCTGACCGGGCGCCACAATGCGCTCAACGCCCTGGCGGCGATTGCCGCGGCCGATGCGGCCGGCGTCGAGCCGGCGCAATCCATCGAGGCGCTGTCGCGCTTCGAGGGCGTCAAGCGGCGCCTGGAGCTCCTGGGCGAGCGCGGCGGCATCCACGTCTACGACGACTTCGCCCACCACCCGACGGCCATTCGCCTGACCCTCGAGGGGCTACGTCGCGCCGTGGGTAACGCGCGCATACTCGTCGCGCTCGAGCCGGCCAGCAACACCATGCGCGCCGGGTTTCATGTCGCCGAGCTGCCATCGGCCCTGACCGCGGCCGACTTTGTCTGGCTGCGCAGTTCCGACGGCATGGACTGGGACCCGCACGCGGTGATCGAGAAAACCGGCGGCCGGGGCCGCCCCCGCAGCCGCGTCGACAACCTGCTCGAAGACCTGCTGGCCGAGGCCCGGCCCGGCGACCACGTCATTTTCATGAGCAACCGCGGTTTCGAGAACGCCCCGCAGCGCTTCTTCGAGGCCCTGGCATGAGCGGCGAGCAGCTGCCCCTGTTTCCCCTCAAGACCGTGCTCTTTCCGGGTGCGCCGCTGACCCTGCGCATTTTCGAGCAGCGCTACCTCGACATGGTGCGGGATTGCGCGCGCAACGGCACCGGCTTCGGCGTGGTTTGTGCCTGGCCGGCCGAGCACGAAGACCGCGCCAGCCACGCGCGCATCGGCACCGAAGCGATGATGATCGACTTCGACCAGCTCGAAGACGGCCTGCTGGGGGTGACCTGCCGCGGCCAACGGCGCTTTTTGATTCGCGCCACCCGTGCCCGCGAAGACGGCCTGCTCATCGGTGACGTCGACTGGCTGCCGCCCGAACCGGCCGCACCCGTGCCGCCGCGCTGCGCGGCCCTGCAGACCCTGATGCAGGAACTGATGCGCCACCGCGACCTGGCACAGCACTTCGAGGTCGACATCGAGGACGCCAGCAGCCTCGGGCGCACCCTGGCGGCCAGCCTCGCGCTGCCGGAGGAACACGCCCAGGCCCTGCTGGAAATGACCGACCCGATCAGCCGCCTCGAGGGCCTGATCAGTCTGCTCGAGGATGCCGACGAGGAAGACGACTGATCAGGCGCAGTCTCGCCTCCCCCACCGGGCGGATCTCGGCGCGGTCGCCCAGGGCGTTTTCCAGCGCCTGCAGGGCCGCTTCCGGCTCGCGCGCGTCCTGCCAGCGATTGACCAGCCCCAGAACCTCGCCGACCGTCTCGATCCTTACCTGCCCGAGCCAGACCGGGATATCGCCGGGCTGAAGCCGAGTGCCGGAAGCCCAAAGCCGCAGCACCTCGCGCCGCCCGTCGTCGCGGTCGCGGACCAGGATCAGGTTCTCGGGCTTACCGGCGAAATCGCGCGCCAGATGCGGCAACCGGTCCGGGTCCGGACGCACGCTGAGCAATGCCGCCCAGCGCAACGAGCGAGCTTGCGGTTTGCGCCAGCCCGAATCAGCCAGGCGTTCGACCAGCCAGGCGCGCGAGCCGGCGTACTGAAAATCGAAGCGCTGGCTCTCGGCGAGGCCCAGGCGCGAGCGCCGCGCCGGCAGGTCCTGCCAGCCGCCGGCCTGCCAGGCGTTGGCCGAAATGCTCTGGCGCGGCAGTTCGAGCCGCGTGGCGTCGGCAAGCCGCTGGTAGCCGCCGTCGAGCTGGAAAGCCGTCACCGAGACCAGCAAACCGTAGAACAACAGCGCCAGCATGCCCGGATGCCGCCGCGGCAGGGAACGCTGCCGATAGCCGATACCCACCAGGGCCAGCCAGCCGCCGCCCAGGGCGAGCGCGGCGGCCAGGCCCAGCGGCGTGACCAGGCCCAGGTAGAAGCTGGCGAATGCGACCAGGGACAGCAGCACCGTGTTGACCAGGTAAGCCCACTTGCGGTGGACCGCGCGCAGGTCCTTGGCCACCATGACGGCGAAAAAGCCCAGCAACACCGTGGCCAGCGTCAGCCCGCGATGCGGCACCTCGCCGTAGCCGGGCGCGGCCCCGGGCGCCGGGAAGAGAAAACCCAGCCAGGCATTGAGCAGCTCGGCGAGCAGCCAGCCGCCGGCGGTGGCCGCCAGCCAGTGCGCGGCGGCGTTGCCGCGCCCGAGCGCCAGCATGAGCAAGGCCATCGTGCCGGCAACCACGGCCAGCACGCGAAGATCGCCGGCGAAGGCGATCGTGATCATGACCGGGTCGGCCACGTGGTTGCGCAGGCTGGTCGCCAGTGAAGCCAGCTGCCGCTCGGCGTCCAGCGTGCCGGCGGCGAACGGCGCGGCGATGATCACGGCAAGCAGCACCGACAGGCACCCCAGCAGAAACAAGCCGAGCAGGGTCACCGAAAGCAGCTCCCGCCGCCCGGGCCCCGTTCCGAACAGCGGCTCGACCCAGCGGCCGATCAGGGGGTGATCGCTCGACCAGCGGATCAGGCTGCGCAGCCACCAGCTGCTGCGCCGGGCCGTATAGGTATAGATCACGCGGGTCGCCCAAACCACACCCCACAGCACCAGCAGCAGCGCGACCAGCACGACGGCCAGCCGCCCGGCGAATTCCGCGGCCAGCTCGAGCGAAGCCCCGAACAGCAGCCCTGGCAGCATGTAGATCGGCACCCATATGGCGCAGGCCGGAATGGTGGCCAGCAGCATGGTGCGCGGTGGCAGGTTCATCGCACCCGCGACCAAGGCGCTGACCGGGCGGGTCGGGCCGAGCAGCCGCCCGAAGAAAACGCCCTTGCCGCCGTGGCGAATCATCGCCGCGCGAACCCGGGCCATCAGGTCGGGATGACGACGTAGCAGGGGCCAGCCATCGATACGCTCACGATAGTGGCGGCCGATCCAGTAGCTGGTCCAGTCGCCGCCGAGCGCGCCGAAGAAGGCCGCCAGCCAGCACCACATGAACAGCGCAAGATCACCGCTGGCGACCGCGCCGATAACGAACAGCAGCACCACGCCCGGCAGCAGCAGGCCGAGCAGCGCCACCGACTCGAGGAACGCGAACACCGCCGACATGGCAATGAGCCAACCCGAATGGGACTGGACCAGCTCGAAGGTTCGGTCGATCAGCGTCGTTTCCATGGCCGATGGCTGCGGACGGGCCCGTGCGAAGGCGGCCCGTGTTCCTTAGGATATGCTTTCAGTTTCGCATTAGAGGACACACGAAGCCATGACTGCATCGCTCGCGGGCAAGACCCTGTTCATCTCCGGCGCCTCGCGCGGCATCGGCCTGGCCATCGCGCTCAAGGCGGCCGCCGACGGCGCCAACGTGGCCGTCGCGGCCAAGACCGACCGGCCCCACCCGAAGCTGCCCGGCACGATTCACACCGCCGCCGAGGAAATCGAGGCCGCCGGCGGAAACGCCCTGCCGTTGAAGCTCGACATCCGCGACGAGGACGCCGTGCGTGAAGCCATGGCGAAGACCGCCGAGACCTTCGGCGGCATCGACGTTCTCGTCAATAACGCCTCGGCGATCTACCTCGCGCCCACGCCGGACGTGCCCATGAAACGCTACGACCTGATGCACGGCGTCAACACCCGCGGCACTTTCGTTTGCTCGCAGGCCGCGCTGCCGTACCTAAAGCAGTCCGACAACCCGCATATCCTGAACCTGTCGCCGCCGCTGAACATGGAACCCAAATGGTTCGCCCCGCACGTGGCCTACACCATGGCCAAGTACGGCATGAGCATGTGCGTGCTGGGCATGGCCGAGGAGTTCCGCGCCGACGCCATCGGGGTCAACGCGCTGTGGCCGAAAACGGTCATCGCCACCGCCGCCCTGGCCATGCTGGGCGACGCGGTCAAGCCCGAGAATTGCCGCAAGCCCGAAATCCTGGCCGACACCGCCCACTGGATCCTCACCCAACCCGCGGGCGAGGTGACGGGCAACTTCTTCATCGACGAGGACGTGCTCGAAAAGATGGGCGTGAGCGACCTGGATCAGTACGCCGTCGAGCCGGGCAAGGACCTGCTGCCGGATCTCTTCCTTTGATGCGTTGTCGCGTCCCCTGGATTGGGGGCACTAGTTGTGGCGTACTGATTGGCTTCTCGCAAAGGCGCCAAGGCGCCAAGGCGCAATGTACGCAATGGAAGACGAGAATTTAAAGAGATTGGATAGTACTGCGTGATCGGGCCGATGATAACTGTTTCAGACCTGAGTCCATTCTCTTTTCCTTTCCTTTGCGCCCTTAGCGCCATTGCGCCTTTGCGAGAAAATCGTTTTAATTACGGCGATCTATCGCCACATAGTCGCGTTCGCCGGCGCCGGTGTAGACCTGGCGCGGGCGCCCGATGCGATGCGGGGTGGCGGACTGTTCGAGCCACTGGCTGACCCAGCCGACGGTGCGGCCGATGGCGAACATGGCGGTGAACATGCTGGTCGGGATGCCCAGGGCCTTGTAGATGATGCCCGAGTAGAAATCGACGTTCGGGTAGAGCTTGCGTTCGACGAAGTAGTCGTCTTCCAGGGCGATCCTCTCGAGCTCCATCGCCAGGTCGAGCAATTCATCCTTCTGGCCGAGATCCTCGAGCACCTCGTGGCAGGCCTTGCGGATGATGGTCGCGCGCGGATCGAAGTTTTTGTAGACGCGGTGACCAAAGCCCATCAGGCGGAACGGGTCGTTCTTGTCCTTGGCCTTGTCGACGTACTTGCCGACCTGGTCGACGCTGCCGATCTCATTGAGCATGTTGAGCACGGCTTCGTTGGCGCCGCCGTGGGCCGGGCCCCAGAGTGCGGCGATACCGGCGGCGGTGCAGGCATACGGATTGGCCCCGGTCGAGCCCACCAGGCGCACGGTCGAGGTCGAGGCGTTCTGTTCGTGGTCGGCGTGCAGGATGAACAGCAGGTCCAGCGCCCGGGCGGCGACCGGGTTGACCTCGTAGTCCTCGGCCGGCACCGAGAACATCATGTGCAAGAAGCGCTCGGAGTAATTCAGCGAGTTGCGCGGGTAGGCGCTCGGCCAGCCCATGTAGTGGCGGTAGGCGGCGGCGGCAATCGTCGGCATCTTGGCGATCAGGCGCTTGGCCGCCAGGTCGCGCTGCTCGGGATCACTGACGTCGAGCTTGTCGTGGTAGAAGGCCGCCATCGAGCCGACCACGCCGGACAGGATGGCCATCGGGTGCGCATTGTAATGGAAGCCCGAGATGAAATTGTTCAGCTTCTCGTGGACCATCGTGTGATAGGTGATGTCGCGGTCGAAGGCGGCAAAATCGTCGCTCGACGGCAGTTCGCCGTAGAGCAGCAGGTAGGCCACTTCGAGGAAGCTGGAATGCTCCGCCAGCTGATCGATCGGATAGCCGCGATAGCGCAGGATGCCGGCGTTGCCGTCGATGTAGGTGATGTCGCTCTTGCAGCTGGCCGTCGAACCGTAGCCCGGATCGTAGGTGAAATACCCCAGTTCGGAATGCAGCCTGCTGATGTCGAGGGTTGGGTCCCCCTCGGTACCGGCGACAACCGGCAGGTCGAGGGTCTTTCCGGATTCGTGATCAGTCAGGGTGAGTTTGCGTTCGGACACCGGGGCTCTCCTTGGGAAAACGTTGACGGGAAACGTTGACGGCGGGCGCGGCCACAGTACCGCGCCGTACGGAACTCCGTAGTATCGCATATTCATGTGAGCCGATCAGCGCCCGAGGCTTTCGTGCTCGACCGCCGGTATGGATAATGACGGGCTGAATTCTCGACCGACGCAGGGGGTCATTCGCTTGTTCTCACGCCGACGAATCATTTCCTGGCTCTTCTTCGGCAGCCTGATCGTGCTGGCGGTTTCCTGGTTCAACCGCGACGATTTCGACCCGGACATGTGGGTCCACCCGGCCGTGGCCGACGAGCCGCGGCAGAGCCCGGTCGAGGAGCCCGAGTTCACCACCCGGGCGAACGACGTCGAGTACGTTGTGCGCCCCCGGTACCGCTATGAGCTGACCGGGCTGGTGGTGTCCTTCAAGCGCTTCTCGCAGGACTATGGCCTGCACAAGCGCTGGAACGATTTCATCAACATCGCCGACGTCTGCGTGGTCTGGGGCTCGAACGCCACGGACCTGGACCTCAACGCCTTCGACTTCTGGAACGGCGAGTTCACCTGCACCTACCGCACCAGAGACGAATCGGCCTGGCACAGTTTCGACAAGACCAAGCTGTCGAACAACCACCTCATCACCGACGACCCGCGGGTGCGCGACCGCATCGACGAGCTCGAGGTCGGCGATCAGATACGCCTGAGCGGCTGGCTGGCCGAGTATGGCGAACCCGGCGGTCCGTTCCGCGAGACCTCCACCACGCGCACTGACACCGGCGATGGCGCCTGCGAGACGGTCTACGTCGCCGAAATGGACATCCTCGGCTCGATGAGCACGATCTGGCGCAAGCTGTTCTGGCTGGCAGCCGCCGGGCTGCTGGCCAGCATCATCCTGTGGTTCCGCACCCCGCATCATCAACTCAGGCGCTGAGGCGGCGGCGTTGACGCGCGCCCGACGGTTCGCTACGGTGCGGAAGCATAAGGGGCGAGATTCAACCACACAAAGGATGAACCGCCATGAACAGAATCACACTTCAAGCGCTAGCGGCCGCCGCGCTCCTGGCGGCAGGCATTTGCCAGGCCAGACCGATCGACGCGGATATGACCGGCAACTGGTACGTCCCCTCCCAGGTCGGTCACGGGCTGCAGATCGAAGTGATCGACCTGAGCACGGCCGTGGTCGCCTGGTACACCTTCGACTCCGAAGGCAACCCGATCTGGCTGATGGGAACCGGCGAAATCGAGGGCGACACGCTGCGCGCCGAACTCCGCGACTACCGCGGCACACGCTTCCCGCCGGACTTCGACACCGACAGCATCGACGGCCGCCACTGGGGCGATGTCATCGTGCGCCGCACGGACTGCGACTCGGCCGCCCTGTCCTACACGCCGGCGGACGGCATTTACCAGCCGGCCGAGTATCCGCTCGAGCGGGTAACCCGGATCGACGGCTCGCACTGCAGCGAGACGGTTCAGTGGGCGCAGGAGCGCCGCTGGAAACCGGCCTCCGAATCACATGCCTTCGAGGCGCTCTTTCTCGACTATCCCGCCGGTGACGAGGCGAACTTTGACTTCGGCTTCGAGTGGAGCCCGCTGCCCGAACCCTGGCAAGCGCTTGCCGGGCTGCGCGTCAGCGGCAATAACCGCTCGGACGACCTGATGATGGTCGTCATGCGCCCCGTCGACGGACTGCAGCCAGAAACGCGCTATCGCGTGGGCCTGGAGATGCAGTTCGCGACCAATGAACCGTCGGGTTGCGCCGGCGTGGGCGGTGCACCGGGCGAGTCGGTGTATATGCGACTCGGCGCAGCCGGCGAAAAACCGGACTACACCGTCGTCGACGGCTACCGGCGCGCCACGCTGGACCTTGGCCAGCAGGCGGCACCGGGCGAGCGCGCCCTGAGCGCCGGCGACATGGCCAACGGCGCCGACGAAACCTATTGCAGCGGCCCGGACGCCCCCTGGCGGCTCAAGCGCGTTTCCACGGCCGGCCAGGAGTTCTCGGTCACCAGCGACGAAACCGGCCGCATCTGGGTGTACGGCTTGAGCGACTCGGGCTTCGAGGCCACCACGACCTGGTACCTGACGGAGTTCGTGGTACGGCTGGCCGAGGCCGGCTCTTAAGTCGGGGCCACGTCCTCGACGGAGGACATTGCGGATATCGTCACTGGCATCTGACGCGTGACCCCAATCCGATCGGGGTCGCCGGTGTTCCGGGGGCGCGGCACTTCCTTCGGCGCCGGGTGGGTTGGGCCCACCGGGCGCTGTGGTGGCCTCGACAATTCAAAGGCGTTTCGCCCGCCTGCTTCGCAGGCTGATGGCGAGTACCTTTTTTCCAAAGCGAAAAAAGGCACCAAAAATCGCTTTTCAACTTCAAAGTCCAACGCTCGGTTATCTCAGGAGCTTGGTCACTGTGGGGGCTGCCCCCTTCGCGGAGCGGGCTTCGCGAAGACTCGGTCGGAGGATCTGGTGGCGCTAGCGGGACTGGGACGAAGCCCGCACGAGAACGGCCCGGCTTCGAAGGTGGCGCGCGCTGCGCGCGCGGGGCTTGGTCCAGGCGCGTAGGATGCGTGGAGGCCCGTAGGGCCGTAACGCATCGGCTGATGCGTTGCGCTTCGCTCCACGCATCCTACGATTCTCGGTCGGAGTATCAGGTGGCGCTAGCAGAAATGGGACGAAGCCCGCACGAGGACGGCTCGGCTTCGAAGGTGGCGCGCTGCGCGCGCCGGGGGCTTAATCCAGGAGCGTAGGATGCGTGGAGGCCCGTAGGGCCGTAACGCATCGGCCGATGCGTTGCGCTTCGCTCCACGCATCCTACGATTCTCCCCAACCGCGCAGATGGCGCGCGCAGAGCGCGCGGGGGTCAATCCGGAGCGCAAGCCCGGGATCCCTCCCATGGCCACTTTCGGAAACGATCCCGGGCACCACGCGACCAGCCGGGCCCTCGCGAAGCCCGCTCACCGAAGGGGCCAGCCCCCACAGTCGCCAAGCTCCTGGCGAACGTAGGATGCGTGGAGGCCCGTAGGGCCGTAACGCATCGGCTGATGCGTTGCGCTTCGCTCCACGCATCCTACGATTCTCCCCAACCGCGCAGATGGCGCGCGCAAAGCGCGCGGGGGTCAATCCGGAGCGCAAGCCCGGGATTCCTCCCATGGCCCCTTTCGGAAACGATCCAGGGCACCACGCGACCAGCCGGGTCCTCGCGAAGCCCGCTCACCGAAGGGGCCAGCCCCCACAGTCGTCAAGCTCCTGAGGTAACCGAGCGTTGGACTTTGAAGTTGAAAAGCGATTTTTGGTGCCTTTTTTCGCTTTGGAAAAAAGGTACTCGCCATCAGCCTGCGAAGCAGGCGGGCGAAACGCCTTTGACGTGTCGAGGCCACCTCCACGCCCGGTGGCACCAACCTCACCCGAGCCCCAACACCCAAAGCCCCCACCAAAAAACCAAAACACCAAAGAACCATCCGGCGCTACACGTCAACGAACTGCTCGGCATCCCCGAGCCAACGCTCGATAATCGTATCCGCGCCAGCCTTGTCGAGCGATCCGGCCAGCGACTTGACCGGCTCGAGCAGGTCGGCGTCCCTGGCCAGGTCGGCCACGCGAAAGCGCAGCATGCCGGTCTGACGGGTGCCCAGCACCTCGCCGGGGCCGCGCAGTTCCAGGTCCTTTTCGGCGATCACGAATCCGTCGGTGGTCTCGCGCATGGTTTCCAGGCGCTTCTGCGCCGTGTCGCCCAGCGGCGGTTTGTAGATCAGCACGCAGGCGGCCTGTTCGCTGCCGCGGCCTACCCGGCCGCGCAGCTGGTGGAGCTGCGAAAGCCCGAGACGCTCGGCGTTTTCGATCATCATCAGGCTGGCGTTGGGCACGTCCACGCCGACTTCGATCACCGTGGTGGCGACCAGCAGGGCGGTCTTGCCGGAGGAAAAGGCGTCCATGACGGCCTGCTTGTCGGCCGGTTTCATGCGTCCGTGGATCAGGCCGACGCTGAATTCCGGCAGGGCCGCCGACAGCTCCTCGGCGGTGGATTCGGCCGCCTGGGCCTCCAGGACTTCGGACTCCTCGATCAGCGGGCAGACCCAGTAGGCCTGCCTGCCCTCCCCGAGCGCGCGGCGCAGGCGCTCGACGATTTCCTCGCGCCGGCCCTGGCTGAGCACGACCGTGGTCACCGGCTTGCGCCCGGGCGGCAGCTCGTCGATCACCGAGATATCGAGGCCGGCATAGGCGGTCATGGCCAGGGTGCGCGGAATGGGTGTGGCGGTCATCACCAACTGGTGCGGCGAGCGCGCGCCCTCGCTGCCCTTGGCCGCCAGGGCGAGGCGTTGGTGCACGCCGAAACGGTGTTGCTCGTCAACCACGATCAGGGCCAGGTCGCGGAACTCGACGCCTTCCTGGAACAGGGCGTGCGTGCCGATGGCAATGCTGGCGTCGCCGGCCAGGCGCGCCAGCGCCTCGCGCCGGGCCTTGCCCTTGACCTTGCCGGCCAGCCAGACGGGTTCGATGCCCAGCGGTTCGAGCCACTGCGAGAGGGTGCGGTAGTGCTGTTCGGCCAGGATCTCGGTGGGCGCGACGATGGCCGCCTGCCGACCGCTGGCGGCCGCGGCCAGCAGCGCAAAGGCAGCGACCAGGGTCTTGCCCGAGCCCACATCGCCCTGCAGCAGCCGACGCATCGGGCGCTTACCGCCCACATCATCCATGATCTCGCCGGTGACACGACGCTGCGCGCCCGTGGGCTCGAAGCCGACCACCTCGAGCAGCCGCTTTTGCATGGCCTGGTCAGGCTGGAGCGGATGCGCGCGCTGTCGGTCGCGCGCCTGGTTGAGGCGCGTCAGCGCCAGGTGGTGGCCCAGCAGTTCCTCGGTGGCCAGGCGCTGCACCGCCGGGTGGTGGCCGTCGACGAGCGCGTCGAGATTCTCTTCCGGTCCGGGCCGGTGAATGATGCGCAGCGTCTCTTTCAGGGGCGGCGACTCGGTCGGGGCGAGCGGATCCTCGAGACGGATCGATCCATTCAGGAGCCGGTCCACGGCGGCATCGATGATTTTCGCCAGGGTCGCCTGCGCCAGGCCCTGCGTGACCGGGTAGATGGCGGTCAGGTGCTTCGGCAGGGGCGGCGGCTCGCCCTTGCCCAGCACCTGGGCCTGCGGATGGGCCATTTCGAAGCCCTGCGGTCCGAAGCGCACGTCGCCGAAACAGCGCACCCGGTTGCCTTCCCGGTACATGCGCAACTGCGAAGGGAAGAAACGAAAGAAGCGCAGCGTGAGCTGGCCTGAATCGTCGGCCAGGGTGACCAGCAGCATGCGTCGCCGGCGCTGCACCACCTCCTGCTGGACCACGCGCCCCTCGACCTGCACGCGGGTATCGGGCCGTACACGGCCCATGGGCACGATGCGCGTGCGGTCCTCGTAGCGCAGCGGCCGATGGAAGAGCAGATCGAGCTCGCGCGTGATACCCAGCGCCTTCAGGCGCGAGGCCACCTGCGGCCCGACGTCGTCGAGCCCGGAGACCTCACGCAAGCCCTTGTCCGTCGTCACGCCCTCGTTCCCTCGCAGGACGGTCTTCAGCCGTCCCCGAGCACCATAACGGCGTCCATCTCCACCGGCACGCCCTTCGGCAGCGCGGCCACCTGCACCGCGGCCCGGGCCGGGTACGGCTCGGAAAAACGCTCGGCCATCAGCTCGTTGACGGTGGCGAAATACGACAGGTCGGTGAGAAACACGTTGAGCTTGACGATGTCGTCCATCGTGCCGCCAGCGGCCTCGACCACGGCGGCGAGGTTGTCGAACACGCGATTGGTCAGCGCCGTGAAATCACCCTCGATCACCTCCCCGCTCTGCGGATCCAGCGGAATCTGGCCGGAGAGATAGACGGTGTTGCCTGCGCGGACAGCCTGGGAGTAGGGGCCGATGGCGGAGGGTGCGTTTTCACTGTGGATCGGTGTCTTGCTCATGTTGAAATCTTCTCCTTGGTGCTGGCACGCGAATGATCAATTCCCAAGCATCAATTTACAAACAAGTTCCAATGACCGAAACACCAATTTTCCAAACTCGATCAGCTGGCGCTTCGGATAATGGCGGAAAAAATCAGAAGTAGTTCTCGCCCTTCCCGGACCAAACCATCCCGCTCGTCAGACAGAGAGACGTCGTCTTGCGTATCGACCAGCCGAAGCCAGTACTGGCTTTCCTTGGCTTCCTTTCTGGCAATGCGCAAGCGGTGAACGAAATCCTTCTTGCTGAGCGCCTCGTTTGCTTCGATGTAGTTTGCGCCGACGGATCCTGAAGACCTGATCAGCTGACGGGTATCCTCGAGATTCTGCAATGACTTGGGTACGCGACGTGCGAACGTGCGAACGGCCTGGGCGAACCGGAACGTCCGATCCTCCAGATCGTAGTCTGCAGAGCCGCTCGTTTTGGTCATTGCAGTTTTTTACATTGAGATTTGATTGAAAATTGGTGCTTGCAATTTGAACATTCGGCCACAGGCCGTCAAGCAATTTCCCTACTCACCTTCAAGACATGCCGATTCCTGCGCAGCCGCCGCATCACCCGAGCCAACTGGTCGCGGCCGGTGACCGCGAGGGTGAAGTGGAGGATGGCGGTTTCGCGGGTGGTCGAGGGCTGCTCGACGCGCTCGATGTTGGCGCCGACTTCGCTCAGCGTGGCGGACACGGATGCGAGTACGCCGGGGCCGTTGATGGTGACGATGCGCAGGCGAACGGAGAAGTAGCCGTGCATGACCGGCGCCCAGTCGACGTCGAGGCAACGTTCGGAATGGTGTTTTTTCAGTTCCGGCACGTTGGGACAGCGCTGGCGGTGGATGACCAGGCCCTTGCCGGGCGAGAGGTAGCCCATGATGGGATCGCCGGGCACGGGGTGGCAGCAGTTGGCGTACTCGATCGCGCTGCCTTCGGTGCCGCCGATGGTGAGCACCTCCGACTCGGGTTCCTCGCTGGCGCGCCTCTGGGTCAGCGGAAGCAGCTTGTGCGCCACGACGCGTGCAAGCATGTCGCCGCGGGCGATGCGAATGAGCAGGTCTTCGAGGCGCTCGACCTGGAGCTTCTTGAGGTAGCGGTCGAGCCGGCGCTGGGAGATCTTCTCGAGCGAGAAGCCGCGGCGGGCCAGGGCCTGGTCGAGCAGGCGGTGACCGATGGCCACCGAATCGGCCTGTTCGAGGTTCTTCAGGTGGGCGCGGATGCTCGAGCGCGCCTTGGAAGTGGCCACGAACTCCAGCCACTCCGGCTGCGGCGTCGCGCCTTTCTGGGTGATGATCTCGACCGTCTGGCCCGATTCCAGGCGCGAATTGAGCGGCGCCGGTTCGCGGTCGATACGCGCACCCACGGCCTGGTTGCCCACGTCGGTATGGATGGCGTAGGCGAAGTCGAGCACGGTCGAGTCGGCCTTGAGATCGATGATCTTGCCGCGCGGGGTGAACACGAACACCTCGTCGGGGAACAGTTCCGCCTTGGCCGAGTCGAGAAATTCCACCGAGTCGGTGGCCCGCGACTGGGTCTCGACGAGCTTGAGCAGCCATTCGCGCGCGCGCACCGCCGTCTGGCCGTCGGGCGTGGCCTTGTAGAGCCAGTGCGCGGCCGCGCCCTTCTCGGCCACCAGGTCCATCTCCTCGGTACGGATCTGGATCTCGATGGGTACATCGAAGGCGGTGTGAACCACGGTGTGCAGCGACTGGTAGCCGTTGGGTTTGGGCAGAGCGATGTAGTCCTTGAAGCTGCCGGGCCGCGGTTTGTACAGGGCATGCACCACGCCCAGGGACTGGTAACAGTGCGGCTCCGAATGCGCGACGATGCGGAAGGCGTAGCGGTCCATGACCTGGTCGAAGCTCAGGGACTTGTCGCGCATCTTGCAGTAGATGCTGTAGAGGGTCTTCGTGCGCCCCTCGATCCGCGCCGGGATGCCGGACTCGCTGAGCTTCTTCTTGAGCGATTCGGTAACCGAGTCGATGATTTCGGCGCGATTGCCCGCGCCCTGCTTGACCCGTCGGCTCAGCACCCGGTAGCGGTTGGGGTGCCGGTGGCGAAAACCGAGGTCCTCGAGCTCTTCGCGCAGCTCGTTCATGCCCAGGCGCGCGGCGATCGGGGCGTAGATGTCGAGCGTTTCGGTCGAGATGCGGCGCCGTGCCCCGGGCGACATGTGCGTGATCGTGCGCATGTTGTGCAGGCGATCGGCCAGTTTGATGAAGATCACCCGCAGGTCGCGGCTCATGGCCAGCAGCAGCTTGCGGAAGCTCTCCGCATCCGCTTCCTGGCGGGTGCGGAACTTCATCTTGTCGAGCTTGGTCACGCCGTCGACGAGCTTGGCGATCTGCTCGTCGAACTGTTCCGACAGATCGGCGTGCTCGATCTCGGTGTCTTCGATGGTGTCGTGCAGGATGGCCGCGGCGATGGTCTGGTGGTCCATGCGCATGCCGGCAAGGATATGCGCCACCGCGACCGGGTGCAGGATGTAGTCTTCGCCGGACTTGCGCTTCTGACCCTCGTGGGCCTGCGCGCCGGCTTCATAGGCACGCAGCACGACGGCCACGTGCTGCGGTTCCAGGTAGGTATTGAGCAGGTCTCTGAGTTCGCGGACCGGTGCGGGCAACATGGCGGCTTTCCGGTCGGCTACAGACACCTCGGGATCATGCGGTCGAGGAACGCTCAGTCCAGATCGTCTTCCGGCGGCGGCGGCACCTCGGCCTGCATGGCGGCCAGGCGGGCGTCCAATTCGGCCTGAAGCTGGGCGATATTCTCGTCGTTGACCGCGCCTTCGGCGATTTCGCGCAGGGCGATGACCGTCGGCTTGTCGGACTCTTCCTCGACCAGGGGGTCGGCGCCATTGGCGATCATGCGGGCGCGCTGGGATGCGGACATCACCAGCTCGAAACGGTTGGGTACCGCGCCGATGCAGTCTTCTACGGTTACTCGTGCCATGGTTTCTTGCTACTCCGGAAAAATGGGCCAGGACGCGAACAGCCTTGGACGGCCTCATGTCCCGACAGGAAAATCAATCGCTTATTGTACCGCCACCGGCGCCTTGTCAACAACTCCGCGCGAGCTCGCGCGCACGCCCCCGGTCAGGCCGATTCGTTGAGCAATTTGTCGACCAGCAGGTGCTGGCGCTGGCGCCGCAACGGCCAGGTGCGCACGATCGCGAGCAGATCGGCCAGGGCCTGGTCGAAATCGTCGTTGATGACCATCCAGTGGAAATCGCCGCAGGCTTCGATTTCGCGCCGGGCCTCGCCCAGCCTTCGGTCGATGACCTCGGGCGCGTCGGAACCACGCGCGCGCAGGCGCTCGGCGAGCACCGCCATTGACGGCGGCAGGATGAAGATGGTGCACACGTCCGGGTGCGAGCGCAGGATCTGCTCGGCGCCCTGCACGTCGATCTCGAGCAGCACGTCGCGGCCCGAGGCCCACAGCGCCTCGACCCGATCGCGCCGGGTGCCGTAGTAGTTGCCGTAGACCTCGGCGTACTCGATATAGGCGCCGGCGTCGATGCCGCGGCGGAACTCCTCGACCGAGACGAAATGATACTGCTCGCCGTCGATCTCGCCGCGCCGGGCCTGCCGCGTCGTGTCGGACACCGACAGCGCCAGCTTGGGGCACTGCTGCAGCAGTGCGCACATCAGGCTGGTCTTGCCAGCACCGCTGGGCGCGGCGATCAGGAACAGGTCGCCGTCACTCGACATTCTGCACCTGCTCGCGCATCTGCTCGACCAGCACCTTGAGCTCCACCGCCGCCTGGCCGACCTCGGCCAGGGTGGCCTTCGAACCCAGGGTGTTGGCCTCGCGGTTGAGTTCCTGCATCAGGAAATCCAGGCGCCGGCCGACCGGCTCGTCGAGCGCCATCACGCGCCGGATCTCGGCCACGTGGGTCTCGAGCCGGTCGAGCTCCTCGTCGACGTCGAGCTTCTGCAGCTGCATGACGACTTCCTGCTCGATGCGGCCGGGCTCGACGGCCACGTCCAGCGCCGCCAGCCTTTCGCGAAAGCGCGTATCGAGGGCGCTGCGAATCTCGGGCAGGCGTTCGCGCACCGCCCGCGCCTGCGATTCCACGCCGGCCAGGCGCTGCTCGAGCATGTCGGCAATCGCCCGCCCCTCCTGCTCGCGCGCGGCGATCAGCTCGTCGATGGCGCTGTCGAAGGCCGCCAGCGCGGGTTCGAAGGCCGACGCCAGGTCGCCGTCGGACTGCTCGATCAGGCCCGGCCAGGACAGCAGGTGCACCAGGTCCGGTTCGGCGCTGCCGCCGGCCAGGTCGGCGATCTCGTCGTGGGCGCGCAGCAGGGTGCGGGCCACATCGAGATTGATGCGCATTTCAGCGGCCGCCGCGGACGGGTCGGGCTGGAACTTGAGCGAGACCTCGACCTTGCCGCGACCGAGACGATCCTTGAGCCGGCTCCTCACCCCCGGCTCCAGGGCGCGGAAGTCCTCGGGCAGGCGCAGGCTCACGTCGAGGAAGCGCTGGTTGACCGACCGGATCTCCCAGGTCAGCTGCCCGGCGTCGAGCGCCTGCGAGCGCCGCGCGTAGGCGGTCATGCTTCTGATCGTGCCCATGGAATCGCTTCCGATATGGCTAGCTGGTAAAGGCGACATGGTACCCTTCTCTGCCCCCCAAGAGAAAGGACACTCAGGTTTTGACCCGACCCTCCGGACGCCACAACGACGAACTTCGAACCGTCTCGATCGAACGCCATTTCACGCGCCACGCCGAAGGCTCGGTACTGATCGCCTGCGGCGAAACGAAGGTGCTGTGCAACGCCAGCGTGGAAAACCGCGTGCCGCCGTGGCTTAGGGGCAAGGGCCAGGGCTGGGTCACGGCCGAATACGGCATGCTGCCGCGCGCGACCGGCACGCGCAACATGCGCGAAGCCACCCGCGGCAAGCAGGGCGGGCGCACGCTCGAGATCCAGCGCCTGATCGGCCGCAGCCTGCGCTCGGTCGTCGACCTCGAGGCCCTGGGCGAGCGCACCGTCACGCTCGACTGCGACGTGCTCCAGGCCGACGGCGGCACGCGCACGGCGTCGATCACCGGCGCCTATGTCGCCCTGGTCGATGCCATGGATGGCTTGTTCGACAGCGGCAAGGTCAAGCGCAACCCCGTCCACGGCCGGGTCGCTGCGGTGTCCGTCGGCATGCTCGGCTCCGACGCGGTCCTCGACCTCGACTACGCCGAGGACTCCACCGCCGACACCGACCTGAATGTGGTCATGAACGACGGCGGCGGCTTCATCGAGATCCAGGGCACGGCCGAAGGCCACGCCTTCCGTCGCGACGAACTCGACGCCATGCTGGCCCTGGCCGACAAGGGCATTCGCGAACTGATCGCCGCCCAGGACGAGGCACTCAATGGCGCTTGAAGGCGGCAAGCTTGTTCTGGCCAGCGGCAACCAGGGCAAGCTCAGGGAGCTGGTCCACATGCTCGAGCCGCTGCACGTCGAGGTGGTCTCGCAGGCCGAGTTCAAGGTCGAGCCGGTCGAGGAGACCGGGCTGACCTTTGTCGAGAACGCCCTGCTCAAGGCGCGCGAGGCCGCACGCGTTTCCGGCCTGCCGGCGCTCGGCGACGACTCCGGCCTGGTGGTCGACGCCCTCGACGGCCGGCCCGGAATCTACTCCGCGCGCTACGCCGGCGTCGACGCCTCCGACGCCGAGAACAACGAAAAACTCGTCAGCGAACTGGCGCAACTGCCGATGGAGCGGCGCAGTGCGCATTTCCACTGCTGCCTTGTGCTGCTGCGCCACCCCGACGACCCGGCACCGCTGATCGCCGAGGGCCGCTGGCACGGCCACATCCTCGAAACCCCGCGTGGTGACAGCGGCTTCGGCTACGACCCGCTGTTCCACGACCGCGAGCTCGGCGCCACCGCCGCCGAACTCCCGATGGAAGAAAAGGCCCGCGTCAGCCACCGCGGAAAGGCCCTTTCCGCATTGATCGAACGCCTCCAGTAGTCGGCGGTCGAATCTCGACAACCGGCGACCCGAATCCCACGCCTCACCCATGGGCGAAGCCGCGGATCCGTTTCGATCATTCAAACATTGGAATTTCGAATTAGTTTGAGATTAAGCCCATCCCGATGATGTCCACGCCACCCCTTTCCCTCTACATCCATCTGCCCTGGTGCGTGGCGAAGTGCCCGTATTGTGACTTCAACTCGCATGCGCTCGACGGGGAGCTGCCGGAGGAGCGCTACATCGACGCGCTGCTGGCCGACCTCGAAGTCGACCTGCCGCGGGTCTGGGGGCGGCCGGTGGTCAGCGTCTTTCTCGGCGGCGGCACGCCGAGCCTGTTCTCGGCCGCGGCCATCGACCGGCTGCTGGCCGGGGTGCGCGCGCGACTGCAGCTGGCACCCGGCGCCGAAATCACCATGGAGGCCAATCCCGGCACGGTCGAGCACGACCGCTTCGAGGCCTACCGCGAAGCCGGCGTCAACCGCATCAGCTTGGGCATCCAGAGCTTCAACGACGCGCAGCTGAAGTCGCTGGGGCGAATTCACTCCGCCGACGAAGCGGCCCGGGCCATCGAGGCGGTCAAGGCCGCCGGCTTCAAACGCTTCAACCTGGACCTGATGTGGGCGCTACCGGATCAGACGCTCGAGCAGGCCGTCGACGACGTCGAGCGCGCCCTGGCGTTCGGACCGCGACACCTGTCCCACTACCAGCTCACGCTCGAACCCAACACCGTGTTCGCCAAGCACCCGCCGTCGCTGCCCGGCGAAGATGCGGTGATCGACATTCAGGACGCCTGCGCCGCGACCCTGGGCGCCGCCGGGCTGCGTCCCTACGAAATATCGGCCTGGTGCGAACCCGGCCAGGAGAGCATCCACAACCTCAACTACTGGCGCTTCGGCGACTACCTCGGCATCGGCGCCGGCGCCCACGGCAAACTCACCCTGCCGGCCGAAGATCGCATCCTGCGCACTCGCCGCAAATCGCACCCGCGACCTTACCTGAAGGCGCTCGATGACCAAAGCTTCGTTGCCGATGAGAAGTCCGTGGCCCCCGACGAGCTGGCTTTCGAGTATTTCCTCAACCGGCTGCGCCTGGACGAGCCGATTGCGATGGCTGAATTGGAAGACCGAACCGGACTGGAAGCGGCGGCCGTCGACGACGCCATCGGCCGGGCCGTCGAGCTGGGCCTGGTCGAGATTGCCGGCGCCGACCTTCGGGAACCATGCCCCGACCTGCCGGTGCGGCGTTCGACCATCTTGCAGCGTACCGAACGCGGCCATCGCTACCTCAACGACCTGCAGGCGCTGTTCCTGCCGAGATAGGTCACTCGACAGGCCTGGCCGATAGTATTAAAATGCTATCACCATGAAATCGATACATATCCGCGACATCGAGCCCGAAGTGCTGGCGGCGCTGAAACGACTCGCTCAGAGTCATCATCGTTCGCTGCAGGGCGAACTTCGCGCCATTCTCGAACGCGAGGCGCGACTGGCGCCGAGAGCAGCAAACGACGAGTTCAGCCTGCATACCGTCGCATCCGGCGCCACCGGCACCTGGTCCAGGGACGACATCTATGACGATCCAGGCCGGTGACCGGATCTTTCTCGACACGAACGTCCTGCTCTGCGCCAGCGACAGCAGTCGCAAACAGCACGCCACTGCCCTCGAGCTGATTTCCGAAGCCAGCGCCAGCGGCATTCAGCTTTTCGTCAGTGGTCAGGTTCTGCGCGAATACCTCGTCGTTGCGACTCAGCCAATCAGCCAGAACGGACTGGGGATGACGCCCGAAGAGGCACTGGGCAACGTCGAGCAGATCAAGAACCGAACAGGCCTGGCGGAAGAGGGCCGCGACGTCACCGAGCGATTGGGGCAGCTGGTAAGCAGACATGGCTTGCGCGGCAAGCGCATCCACGACGCCGGCATCGCCGCCACCATGGCAAGTGCCGGCATCGAGATCCTGGTCAGCGAGAACCGCAGCGATTTCGAAGGCATCGAGTTCATCCGGATTCTGGACATCGCGCGGGCCGCGAGCGAAGTTCTACCGTCCTGAGAGGTTCAGCGACGCAACGAACGTGCATCAAGCGGTGCGGCTCTCGCGGCCATGCTCGACCGGCACCTCGCCTCCGCGCGAAAAGGAACGCGTCGGGAACTGCGGGTGCAGACGTCTGTCAGACCCGCCTTCGTCTGAGACAATCGGCGTCGCACCTCCGGAGCTTCCGACATGCGCAGTATCGTTTCCGTCACAACCCTGCTGTTCGGCATCGCCCTGATGCTGGCGGGCAATGGCCTCATCGGTACGCTGCTGGGTGTGCGCGGTGGCATGGAGGGTTTCTCCAGCACCGTGCTCGGCCTGGTCATGGCCGGTTATTTCAGCGGCTTCGTGGCCGGCACTTTCGTCGTCCCGCGGATGATCCGCAGCGCGGGCCATATCCGCACCTTCGCCGCCCTTGCCTCCGTCTGTTCAGTGACCGTGCTGCTGCTCGGCCTCTACCCAACGCCCCTGTTGTGGTTTGTCGCACGCGCGATGGCCGGCGTGTGCATCGTTGGCATCTATATCGTCATCGAGAGCTGGCTCAATGCGCAGACCACCAACGAACAGCGCGGCCATATCTTCTCGGCCTACATGACCACCACCCTGGTCGGCCTGGGCGTCGGGCAGCTCTTGCTGCTCGCCGGCGACATCAGCACGCTGCAGCTGTTCGCGCTGGCTTCGGTGCTGATGTCGCTCGGCCTGGTGCCGGTTGCGCTGACCAGGGTCCCCGAGCCTCCGATCGTCGAGGCCCACCGGCTCGGCCTGCGCAAGCTCTACGAGGCCTCGCCACTGGGCGTGGTCGGCGCCCTGTTCGCCGGCGTGGGAACCGGGGCCTTCTGGGGCCTGGCGCCGGTCATGGCCACCGGAATCGGCCTGAACCCGGCGGGCATTTCCGGTTTCATGAGCCTGAGCATCCTCGGGGGTGCACTCGTGATGTGGCCCATCGGCCTGGTCTCCGACCGGCTGGACCGGCGCAAGGTGCTGGCCTGGGTCTGCCTGGTGACCGGCATTGCCGCACTCGGCGCACTGTGGCTGATCGCCTGGGATTCGCGCCTGATCCTGCTTGCCGGCTTTCTCTACGGGGCAACGGCGTTCAGCATGTACTCGCTGTCAGCTTCGCACACCAACGACCACATCGAGGCCGAGCACATGCTCGAGGCCACCTCCAGCCTGCAGTTGCTCTACGGCGTGGGCGCCATCGTCGGCCCGCTCAGCGCCGGCTTCTTGATGCAGTGGTTCGGCCCGACCGCCCTGCTCGCCTTCATGGGCGTCTCGGCGCTGGTCCCGGCCGGCTTCGCCCGCTGGCGCATGTGGGTCCGCCCCCCGGTACCGCTGGACGAACAGGGCGACTGGGTTCCCCAATTCGCCACCTCGCCGGCGGCACTGGAAATGCATCCGGAGGCCGATGAAGAGGAAGATGAAGAGGAAGAGAGCGCAACCGAGTCGCCGTCCGGAACCGCGCCGCCAATCAACGAATCACGCTGATCGCCGCACAGGTCGGGGCCGCATCCCCGACGGACGTGAATTCATGCCGTTCGCGCATAGCTACGCGTATCGGATTCTGATCGGTCGACTGAAACATCGCCACGACCGGGCAACGGGAGCAATCGACATCGCGCCAGAATCCTGACAAATCCGAAGTGACAGTTTGAATTGGTCAGAAAGTGCCGTACAATTTTACTATTCGAGCCGTACAGGTTCCCGTGCCATGTCTACTGAAACCACCAAGCTGACAATCCGTATCCCGGTGCAGGATGCCCTGTTTGCAAAGCAGTATGCGCAGGAGCACGGCATCACCGTCACGGAGGTGATTGACCGCTATCTAAGGCAACTACGCGAACTCGAGGGCTACAGCCCGTCAACCGATCTCGAACAAATCACTGGGTTGATCCCTTCGGATATTGATGCCGAGGATATATATAGACAACATCAACTAGACAAACACCGGTGATCCTGATTGATCTCAATGTGCTTCTGGACATACTCCAGGAGCGAAGGCCACATTTCCAGGCCTCCTCAGCGGTCGTTGATCGCGCCCTTGCCGATGGTGTTGGCGCGTTCATTCCGGCGCACGCGGTAACAACGATTCATTACCTGGTCGCAAAGTACGGTAGCCGCAGCTCGGCCAATCGAGCGGTTGACTGGCTGTTGAAGCACTTTCAGGTGGCGGCGGTCGATTCCCGAGTACTCTCCAGAGCACGGGCCCTCAACTGGCCGGACTTCGAAGATGCCGTGGTTGCAGCCGCAGCCGAAGCGCACGACTGTAGCCTGATCGTCACGCGCAACGTGAGTGACTTTCGGGACTCCCCGGTCAGCGCGAGAATGCCTGAGGAATATCTGCTCATCACCCGCGACATGTAGGTCGCAGGAACACCTCCAAGGAAGGCGTCAAAGCGGGATGACGAGCTCGACCCGAAACCGTTTGTACTCTCGGTGCGTTTTCAGGTAGGCGCCTTCTTCCCAGGCCAGCGCGAGGCGCTGGCGGATGTTCTCCAGAGCCATTCGGTTGCTCTCCGCCGGCCGGGCCGACGCCTCGGGTACGGGATTGACGATCTCGAAACGCAGCCGGTTGCGCGAGGCGCGCTCCGCGCGAATGGAAAGCCGTCCTCCCTCCGGCAGGCGCGCAATGCCGTGCACGATCGCGTTCTCCACCAGCGGCTGAATCAGCAGCGCCGGAAGCTCCAGTTCCAGCGGCAGGTCCTCGGCCAGTCCCCACTCGACGACCAAGCGGTCACCGAAGCGCAGCGACTCAAGCCGCAGGTAACCGCGCACCAGGTCGAGCTCCTCGGCAAGCGAATGCCGCGCGCCCGACTTGAACCCCGAGCGCAGCAGATCCGACAAATCGAGCGTCGCCTGCTCGGCCTCGTCGGGCTTGTCGTGCACCAGGCTGGCGATGGTGTTGAGCGCGTTGAACAGAAAATGCGGCCGAATACTGGCCTGCAGCGCATCCAACCGCGCCCGCGCCTCGGCGGCGACCTGCTGCTTCCAGCGCTGCTGCAGCACCAGGTAGCGGACCAGGGCCAGAGAGGCAAGCAGGCTGATGAGGGTGTTTCTGAGCACAAACCAGAGGTTGCCAGACGGCTCCGTGCCGGGCACCAGCCTTACGACGATCAGGCTTGCAACCATGCACACGGCCGGAATCAGGAGGAAGACCACCCAGCCCGTCGGGCCCCATCGGCGCTCCGACAGCCAGCGCCTGAGGCCACATATGAGGGCAGCGGAAACCAGCACGACCCACTGGACGAATAGTGCGGACAAACCGAAAGTCAGCCAGAAGAATTCGGGACCGTTCGAGGCTGCCAGGGCGAAAATCAACGCCACTACCATACCGATCATCACCAGCAACAGGACACTCGCTGGCGTACACAGATCGGGCAGGTTCGCGGGCACCAGGGGTGGCGCAGTTTTTGGCTGGTCCCTATTCACGCGTCATTCGGGGCTGCGGTATCGATCGGAGATTCAAGATAGCAGACGCGAAAAGGCCCCGCCACGGTGGGCGGGGCCTCAATCTGAAAAAGCGCCTTGAGATTCGCCGTTTCTACCAGCAGTCGTCAACGCTTCCCGAGCCGCTGACGCCCCGCGTTCCGTTGTGCTGCAGCGTGAAGTCGCCGCACTCGGTGTCGCGCGTCGCCTGTGCCCCCTGCGGCTCGGCGGTGAGCGTATACGTTGACGTATCAATGGTCTGACTGTCGGGCATGGTGTACTTGTCCGTTTCCGAATCGATCGGAAAACTGACGGGGCAATCATCGGCATCATAGGCACTGAAGCGTGTATAGCAGCGCTCCAGTGCCTGTGCGGTTTGCATGAGGATCGCCTTGGCTTCAGCCCGATTGCTTTGCGTCACGTACTGCGTGTAGGTCGGTATGGCGATGGCCGCCAGAATCGCAAGAATGGCAACAGCTATCATGAGCTCGATGAGGGTAAACCCCCTGGCACGCTTGCTCATATCGGTTTCGCTTTCGGTCCTGATATCCATTTTACCTCCGCTGACGCCAGACCTGCCGACCTTCGCAGATCGTACCCAGACGCTGGAAACTACCACCGGCGGCCAGGGGCGGAATACCGAATTCCGAACACCATCCTTCACGGTCTTCGGTCGAGCCTGTTCCAGGCGGCGTCGGCGGATCTTCCGGATCTTCCGGGTCAGGGTAACCGGGGAAGTCGATTTCGTCACTATCGGGCGGCTCGGGGCGGCTGATCACCACTGGCGGGGCAATCGGTGCGCCGGTGCCCACCTCAGGCCCCGCGCAGTCCGTGCAGCTCGAGCCGCCGCCACCATTGAAGCGCCCGGCGCCGGTGAGTGCATCAAGCACGTAGATCCGTTGTGTACCCCCCGACAGGCAGGGGTCGTCGTTGGGTTCATAGGAGGTCGCGATCAGGGTGCCGAAAACGACTCGCGGTTTCGAAAGAATTCGCTCACCCTTCTCATCGCCGTCAACCTCAAGGTCCACGTACCAGCCGTCCGTGGCCGTCTCGGCGCCGGTGATTCGGCGTTGTGGCGGCATTCCGTCCTCCGAAGGCGCGGTTTCGAGCTCGAGTTCCGCGAACCCGTTCAGATTGTTGTTGCTTATAGCCTCATTACGATCCCTGACCGCCCAGAGTCGCCTCAGGCTTTCATCGGAGCGATCCGCCACTTCGACCAGCTTGCCGGTGCCGTAGTAAACCATGAGACCGCCAGACGGGTGCGCCGCGAGCGTCGGCGTCGCGGTGATGGCGTCGCCAAGCGGGTCGGTAAACAGGCCATCATCAAAATACACGCTGGGCTCGCTATCATTGAAATCGACGCGCCACATCGTGCCGTTGAGATCCCCGCCGTAGACGCGCTCGAGATAGGTTCGAGTGGTGACATCACGCCAGCCAGTCACGCCCGACAAGCCATTGCCGCCTGCATCGCCAAGCTCAACCTTGTGAAGAATATCGCCGTCGGAAATGCTCACAACGAAAAGGTGAGCCTGCTCATCGGCCGAGTTGTACCCATTGCCGAACACGGCCACCCATTCCCCCGATTCCAGGCGAGTGATGATCGGTTCACCGAAGGTGTAGCCGATATCCTCATCGTCTTCTGCAGTGAGCTCCCACAAGACATCGCGGCCGGGATCGAATCCGTCCGGATTGCCGATATCAAGGGCGTAGACACCGCGACCGCCAGCACCCAGTGTACCCACGAGCACGCTGGTCCAGTCATCGTCTCCATCAAGCTCCACATCGCCGATGGCAGTCTGGCCATCCACGAAGAACTCGTGCCCGTAGTCCGGATCAGCGAGCTCGCGCAGTTTGCCGTGGACCGAGGCGGGAACATAAGCGAAGAGTTCCGTGCCGCTATCGGCATCAAAAGCGTGCAACATCCCGTCATTGGAACCGACGTAGACAACCGGGGTACGATCCTGCTTGTCTTCATCGAGATACTCCGCGTACTCATCGCTCACCCGGGCCCAGCCCTCGTTACTCGGGCCTGCATAGACCGGCCGAGAACTGACGATATCGCCGATCAGCTTATTGCGCTCCCGGAACGGCCCATCATCCTGCTCACGACTCTGGTCGCCGCGGACATAATCGATCAAGGCGTTGGCAAGTAGCCGCTCGTCCGGCTCGATGTCTTCACCAGTGTCGATGCCCAGGATGATCTTTCGAATTCGGTCCGAAACGACGGATGTATTGAACTCGATCCCGCCCTCGGTCTCTGAAGACCAGGTATAGATACTTCGTTCGCCGTGCTCCGGCAGTTCGTCGGAGGCGACCCATTCGGGGTCGGATTCCCCGGGCTCGAAGGCCAGAACATCGCCCGTCCAGTTGGTGCTGTCGATGGTCGACTGGAAGAGAAGCGAGCCGAGATCAAGGCGGGTGGAGTTGGCTGAAAAGCCGACCGTCAGCGTTCGACCGGCAATCGTCGAAAGCACGGATTCAATAGCGGCGGCCACTTCGTCCGCAGAACGCGCCGAGAACATCTCGCCCCTCGTGCTGATCGACGCGTGCCACATATCGTCGATTGCCGAGGGATTTCGTTGCGCATTGGGGTTGAACCAATCGGGTGGATTGTTCCAGGGGTCCTCGGTGGCGTCCTCGTCGATCTGGTAAATGAGGCCATCGCCACCCATGCTGACACCAAAGAAATTCATGTGTGGGTCGTTCTGGCAATCCAGGTTGAGCGGCGGATTATCCTGATCACAGGCGGAGGGTGTCGGGACCCGGCCTTCTTCCAGATCGTCGCGGATGTTGGATTCGTAAAACGAGTAGGCGATGTCGGCCATGGTATTGGAATAGCTATCGCCGATGGGCGCTGGCTCGCCATCGTCAGTATTGCCCACATTCGGGCCGCTGTTGTTGCTGTAGCCATCGGTGAACAGCATGCCGAAGTTCTTCTGACAAGCTTCGAGCACTGGTGCATTATCGCCATCGCCCATGAACTCGTCACCTAGATGCTTGACCGCCTCACGGTTTGGTGTGCCGCCGGAACCCCGAAGGCCATACGCCCAATCAAGCAGACCGGACTTCTCCGAATCATCGTCCAGGTCGATCATGTCGACAGAATTCCGATTGTTGATGGTGAAGCGCCCGACTCGCAAGAAGTTGAAAGGAGCGAACGCGCGGCCGATGGCCCCTCGAAGGGACATGCTGCGCTTGCGGTAGTAGGTGAACCAGTTCGCGAACTTCTGTATCGCGCTCTTGTAGTCCGCATTGGATGCGAAATTACCCGGCTTGATCTCGTAGCCGTACATGCGCTGGGTAAATGGCTCCGCTTCGATTGGACCGCCAGTGGCGCTCTCCAGGGGCGTGCCGGTAAACCCGAAGCCATCCGGCAAGGGCGCACCCTCAGGCAACCAGAACGTCGCGGGAAAATAGTCGAAAGCCACGTCGCAGTGATTATTGCCCCAATTGTCGTTATTCCGGATCAATAGATCTGAGGTTAGGGTGTGCCATCCATTGTCGGTGAAGTTGTCACAAGCATTTCCACCTTCCGGGTTGACGCGCGTGCCGGCCGGAATCTCCATCCCTTCATACATGCGAAAGGTCCACTGATTCTCACGGCTTTCAATAGTGTCGGTGAGATCGACGGTGAAATCATCAGCGCCCAGTATGGGGTCCCAAGGAGCGGCAGTGGGGCTGACATCACCAAAGCTTTGCGTATCCGTATCCGGATAGGGCGGGTAATCCAGCGCCGGATCAAAGTACTGAGCGTTGTAGGCTGGAGATCGCGTCCATGCAAATTCCGGGATTGGAGGAACCGCAAAGTGATCGTTCCAGTTGTCGGTCAATGAGCGACGCCCCTGATTGACGCCGGATCCGTTCGGGAAAAGGTAGAAGTACTTCTTCCAAGTGCCGTTGGCGCCACCGTTCCAGTTGAAATTGATGGCGCCCCGTCGCTCCTCGTCACCAAGGTTCTCGCGATCGGCGCCTCGCCCCGTGTAGGACTCGTCGCGAGTATGCCACCAAGCGGCGCCGTCATTGGAAGGGAAAATGACTTCGGCGTCCATCGAACCCGAATCGTCCAGCGCCATGATCAGGGCGGGCTTTACTGGCGTCACCAGGAAGAGCGGCGCGTTGGAGATATCGAGCTCGGCGCGTGCGTTATGGCCCACGCCAAAGGCAAGGACTGCGACGCAGGAAATCAGGATGGATTTGTTGAAGTACATGAAACACTCTCCAAATCTCGGCATCGGCCGAGTCAAACGGAACTCACTGGGGCCAGAAGAAAATACTCTGGACAATCGCCTCTGATCCGGCGGGGCCACTCCCTTTCGCGACAATGACGAAGTACTCGCCCGCGGTATTCATCTCGCTCTCCGACACCGGCCGGCAAGCCGACGCTGTCGGAAGGCCCTCGTCATTGACGTAGTCACTCAGGTCGAGAATGAAGTATTCATTGCCCGTCGACGGGGCCGTTTTCCAGCGATCGCCCGCCCAGCTCTCCCAGTTGGACGGCGTCGACATCGAGCAGTCGTTGATCGGAAGGTCCCAGTCCTCCCACGTCGGAATCGCACCCAGACCGCCGGAGCCGCCCTGCGAAAACTCTGTAATTCGCGACTCGACTTCGCGAAGCGTCCGCTCGGCGTCCTGGAAGGCGGCATTGTAGTCAGCGACATTTCCCGCCATCCGCTCCTGCATGATCGAGCCGTTGCTCGCGCTCAGCCCGAGAAGCGTCAGGACAAGGAGAAACATCAACCCGACGAACAGGGCCACACCTTGCTGCTTGCGAAATTCAATGCTGCGTTTCATGGCGCCCTCACATTACGATCTGTCGGTTCCGCAGGCTGACCGCGGTGAAGAACGGCTGCCGAAGCCGGCCGTCTTCCTGGTGCGTGACTGCCGTACTGGCCAGATCGAAGGTCCTTTGTACCGTACCGTCGCCCATGTTCTCGGGAGACCGAACCAGCAGGCTCAAGCGCGCGCCGATGACGAATTCCCAATTGGGCACCTGGTGAGCCGGCAGCCAGTGATTCACCGTCTGCCCGTCGCCCCCCTCGTCCGAAGGATTGCTGTAGCCGTAGAGGATCTGCATGTTCTCGACACCGGAGACCAGCTCTTCTGTCTGCTGGCGAGAGAAGTCGTGCCGATAGAGGCCTGGCTCACCCGTATCGTCGTTGAGGCCGACGAAATAGGCATCTACGCGAAGCCGGAAGAGCTGCATGGTGTCGTCGTAAACCGTACTCCATGAACCAAGGTTCACGTTGCCAGGCCCTGGGTTTGAACATGACCCGCCGCCTCTGGTCAGCGCGCTTGAGTTGCCGGATCCGCCTCCGTTGCCGCCTCCGCCTCCGCCACCGCCTTGGACATTCTGAAACAGGTCAGCTCCGGTGGTGCAGTTGCTCACAAGAACAATCTCATTCGGCTCGAGGCCGTGGGAGCCGGTCAGCGTGATGCTATTGGCCGTGGAGCTGTTGTTACTGCCGGGATCGGCGGTAATACCAGGAACGATCTCCGGTTGCCTGAGGACGACAACATCGCTACCCGGGACCACGAGACCCTCCAGCCAGGAAGGCAGGGAGTCGGTGCTGCCATCCGGCAACTGCGTACTCCACTTGGAACGGGCAATTTCATCGGGCGAGAGGTCTTCCGGCAGGGTGTAAGCCTCGGCACGCCCGGTGCCGTCGAACTCCCAGCCCATGAAGGCCAGGTCGGAGCCGAAAATATCACCGGGATGGTTGGGGCAATCGGTATCCAGATGATTGCGGATCTCGAGGCGCGCGGCGCAGAAGCCCTGAGCGCCGATGTCGCGAACTTCTTGCTTGAGCAACTCAATACTGAAGCGCCCGTTCTCCTGGACGCGCGCGAGTGCTTCGTTCGAGGTATACGTTGCCTTTGATCCGATGAAAAGCTGGATGACCGCACCCAGCACCAGCAGCCCCAGCACCATGGCGATCATCAACTCGATCAGGCTGACGCCTCGCTGTCCAGCGGCTCTTTCGACTATTCTCATGCTCATAGCGCTAGTCCTAAATTCTTGTGGTAACTACCAGGCTCTCACTACCCGAGTCGGCGTCTTCTACGCGGTCCTCGTCCCAGGTAATCGAGACCTGGATTTCGCCCAGGTCGCAGTCAGTGAACCGCACCGCGAGTTCGCCGCCCGGAAGCTGAGTCGCGATGAAATTGCTCCAGCCAGCCAGCACGGGAACATCGCAGCTATTCATGGCGGCCGATCGATTCAGCCGAACGAAATCCGCCACCTCGTAGGCGACATTCGTTGCCTGGGTCCTGTAGTAGGCGCCCTGCCCGGCCTGTAGCGAAAAACCTTGCAGGGCGGCCAGCCCGAGAAGTCCGATCGACAACACCAGAACCGCCACGAGCACTTCGATGAGACTCAAGCCTCGGGCGTTGGAAATAGGGGAAACGTTCTTCATCGAGGCACTCCAGGAGTCTAGTTGCACGCCCGCCGACGAACATCGGCGCTGCCAGTCGCTGAAATCACCAGGCGCCGGTTGTTGTCGGCAGTGCAATCGGCGATCTCGATATCAAAGGTGACTGGCAATGAGATCCCTGCGTCTCTGTCCATGGTGCCGCTGCCGACGTAGCGCAGGAAGTCGGGTTCGTCACCGGTGTGCGTGGCGTCTCCATCGAAGCCGTCCCACACCTGCAGCACTGTATCCACACTGGCGCTGCTACTGCCAACCGCGTTTCCGTCAACAAACACGATCCAGCCGTCCTCCCAACTACCGGAGCAACTGCTCGAATCATCGCTGGCGCAGATGGAAACGGGTTCGCCGCGCTTCACGGCTTCGCTGCGAGCGAGCTGGAACGCGGTCAAGAATCCGTTGACCTGGGCGGTCATGCGATTGTTCTGGATTGTCGAGCGCATATTCGGCAGCGCGACAGTCGCCAGAATGACGAGCACCGTAACCGTGATCATCAGTTCCAGAACGGTAAATCCGCGATTGGATTGGTATTTCACGACGCGCGCGCCCTGTTGGATTGATTCAGGCGTAGCGTAGCCCTCGCACAGGCCGAGGGACAGCGGTAGGCGACGAGCGGGGGCGGTTTCCGGATCGGCGGTCGGGAGTCAGCGTCCAGAAAGCGCAAAGCCACCGCGCGCCGGTGGCGGGCGGTGGCTTCGGGACGTGCGCGGCAAGCCGAGCGGGCCCGGCCGGGGCTTTACTTCTTGCCCTTGCCGTAGCGCTGCTTGAAGCGGTCGACGCGACCGCCGGAGTCCATGATCTTGTGCTTGCCGGTGTAGAAGGGGTGCGACTTGCTCGAGACTTCCACCTTGACCAGCGGATACTCGTTGCCGTCTTCCCACTCGATGGTTTCCTTGGTCTGGACGGTCGAGCGGGTCTTGAAGACGAGGTCGCTGGAGAGGTCCTGGAACACCACTTCGCGGTATTCGGGATGGATTTCGGGTTTCATGGCTCTCGATTCCTGGGTCGATCTGGAGAAAATAGCCGGGTATTGTCGTGGATTGCGGCGATCATTGCAAGTTAGCAGCCCGGCAGTGTTAGCCCAAAGCGCTAATGTCCCCTTTCCGCAAAGTTAAAGTGTCCCCTTTTTATTCTGACAAGGAGCGGGGCCATGGATCGGGAGACGATTGCCA
>NZ_JBHJMR010000014.1:0-77842 GCF_042310355.1 Wenzhouxiangella indolica
AAGCGCTTTTGCTTACTTTTGTCGCGAATGACAAAAGTGAGTCGCCGCAAGACCCCGCGAAGCGGGCCCGGGCGAAACAGATTTTGACGTGTCGAGGCCACCCGAACGTGCGGTGGCGCCAGCCCACCAAACGCTCCAGGCCGCGAAGCGCCCCGAGACCAAGGATCAGATCACCGAGTTGGGTTCACGTGTGAGGACGCGGCCCAAGCGCCCCCGACGACCGGGCCGCGGACTTCAGTCGAACAACCACTCGAAGATCGCCATCCTCGCGAACACTCCCATCTTCACCTGATCGAGAATCAGCGAACGCTCGCCGTCGGCGACGGCGGCATCGATCTCCATACCGCGATTGATCGGGCCGGGGTGCATGACCAGGCAGCCGGCTTCGGCCGTTTCCAGGTCGGTCTCCTTCAGACCCCAGTCGGCAAAGTAGCTCTCGCGATCAGGCCAGCCGGCGCGGTCCATGCGCTCGTGCTGGACGCGCAGCATCATCACCACGTTCGCGCCGCGCACGGCGTCGGCAAGGTTTTCGTGCAGGCTCGCCGACGGCACGGGCGGCCTTGCCGGCAGCAGGGACCGAGGCCCGGCCAGGCGGATTTCGGACACGCCCAGCCGCTGCCACAGGCGCAGGCCGGAACCTGCCACGCGCGAATGCCGGATATCGCCCACGACCGCGATCTTCAGCCCGGCCAGCTCGATGCCGCGCGAGCGCAGGGTGGCCGCGTCCAGCAGGGCCTGGCTGGGATGGGCGTGGGTCCCGTCGCCGGCATTGACCAGGCGCAGGCCCGATACCGCCCCGGCCAGTTGCCCGACCCGATGGCTTTCCGGGTGTCGCAGCACCACGCTATCGACGCCCATGGCGGTCAGCGTCGCCACGGTGTCTTCGAGGGTCTCGCCCTTGGTCGCCGAGGATCGCTCGAGTTCGATATTGACCACGCGCATCCCGAGGCGGCCGGCGGCCAGCTCGAAGGACACCCGGGTGCGCGTGCTCGGCTCGTAGAACAGGTTGGCTATCGTCGCATCGACGGGATGGCCTTTTGCGCCGGCCGCCAGGGCACAGGCGCGATCGAGGATGCGATCGATATCGCCGTCGCCGAGGCTGTCGATGTCGAGCAGATGTCGATCGGTCACGGGTTCTCCCCCATCCAGGACTCCAGGATCAGGCAGGCGGCCACGCTGTCGAGCCGTTTCGCGTCGCTGCGCTTGGCCCGCCCCTGCTGGCGGCGATCGGCGTGGCGCTCGGCGGCGGCGTGCGAGGTCAGGCGCTCGTCCTGGAACCGGACATCGGCGCCGGGACGGCGCTCGGCCAGGCGGGCGGCGAATTCGCGCACCCGTCGACTCATGTCCGATTCACTGCCGTCACCGGCCAGCGGCAGGCCGACGACGATGGTCGCGGGGCGCCATTGGCGCAGGACTTCGTCGAGGCGGGTCATGAGCCCGTCGCTGTCGCGGTAGCGAATCGGCTCGAGCGGGCGCGCCGAACCGGTCAGTCGGTGTCCGACCGCCAGACCCACGCTGCGCTTTCCGAAGTCAATACCCAGCAGCGCGGCAACCGCCTCAGGCATGCCCGCCGGCCGGCTGCAGGTTGGCCACGTCGATGCCCAGCCGCGCCACCGCGCCTTCCCAGCGCTGATCGACCGGCAGGTCGAAAATGACTTCGGCCGTCGCCATCACGTTCAGCCAGGCGTTGTCGCGCATTTCATCCTCGAGCTGCCCGGATTCCCAGCCGGCGTAGCCCAGCGCCACCAGGAACTTCCGCGGGCCCTCGCCGTGGGCGATGGCCTCGAGCACGTCGCGCGAGGTGGTCACGCAGATCCCCTCGCCGACGTCCACCGTCGCCTCCCAGCTGCGGTCGTTGCTGTGCAGCACGAAGCCGCGCTCGGGATGGACCGGGCCGCCGACGTAGACCGGCAGACCGGCGATGCGCTCATCGTCGCACTCCAGGCCCAGCTGCTCGAGGACGTGCTCGAGCACGTACTCGGACTCGCGGTTGACGGTGATGCCCAGCGCGCCCTCCTCGTTGTGCTGGCACAACAGGGTCACGCCGCGCATGAAGTTGGGATCTTCCATGCCGGGCATGGCGATAAGGAATTGATGCTCAAGATAGCTCACGGGTTCATTCTATCAGTGGACTCGTGAGCTGATATGGGGACGATCGCGCGCTCATCCACCGCGCAGCACGCCGGAGCTGGAAAACTGCCAGGTCCGGGTGATGGTCAGCACATCGACTTCGCGCAGGATCTCCTCGGGCAAGGGGGCAAAGGGGGAAGAAAGCCGCACGATGCGCACCGCCGCCTCGTCGAGCACGTCGTGGCCCGATGAGCGCAGCACGCGAATCCGGCCGATGCTGCCGTCCTCGAGCACGTCGACGCTGAGCACCAGGGCGCCGGCCAGGTTCTGGCGCCGCGCCCGCTCGGGGTAATTGAGGTTGCCGACCCGCTCGACCTTCGACACCCACGAACGCATGTAGCCGGCGTAGAGATGCTCGCGGGTGTTGGCGGAGACGAACTTGCGCCTGGGCCGCTCGGGGTAATCGGCCGCATCGCTGAGCCGCTCGGTGGAGGCACGGGCCATCGAGCGCGTCTGCTCCATCAGTTCGCTGGTGGAGACCTCGACCTGCTCGTCGACTTCGGTCTCTTCGCGGACCGGGCGCTCGGCATCGCTGTCTTCGACCTGCACGATCTCGTCGACCTGCTCGGGCTCTTCACGGTCGGCGGCATCGGCGGCCTCCTGCTCAATGGGGGCGACCTCTTCGACCCGGCTGGTCGCGACCGGCTCGGCCGGACGATCGACTTCTTCGGCCGTTCCGCCGCCGCGCTGCGTCGCCTGCGCCAGAAAGTCCGCCTCTTCCGGCGCCTCTTCCGTCGCCCACTCGACCAGGACCACATCCAGGCTGCTGGGTACGCTGTCGGGCTCGCGCCCGAGAAAATCGAAGTGGACAAGGCCGATCACGGCCGCGTGCAGCCCGACGGCCACGGCCGCGGCAATGGCCAGGGAGTCGCTACCGCGTGTCGCCGGGCGCGCTGCACTCATGGATCGATCGCGTCGAACAGGTCACCGATGATGTTGATCCCGAACTGGGCGTCCAGTTCCCTGACGCAGGTCGGTGAGGTCACGTTGATCTCGGTCAGGCAGTCGCCAATGATGTCGAGACCCGCGAACTCGATGCCGTGTTCGAGCAGCACCGGGGCAACCGCCTCGGCGATGGCACGGTCGGCCGCGCCCAGCGGCCGGCCTTCGCCGCGCCCGCCGCGCGCCAGGTTGCCGCGAAAATCGTCCTGGCCCGGGATACGGGCCAGCAGCTTGTCGACCGGCTTGCCGTGAACGATCAGGACGCGCTTGTCGCCGTCGCTGATGGCCGGCAGGTACTCCTGCGCCATCGCCATGCGCCGGCCGCTGTCGGTCAACGTTTCAACGACGACGTTGAGATTGCGATCATCGCGATCGAGCAGAAAGATGCTCTTGCCGCCCATGCCGTCGAGCGGCTTGAGCACAGCCCGCCCCACCCGGCGGACGAATTCGCGCAGGCTGCCGGCGCTGGCGCTGACCAGGGTCGCCGGGATCAGCTCCGGGAAGCGGGCAATCGCCAGCTTCTCGTTGAAATCGCGCAGCGAGCGCGGGCGGTTGACGACCCTGGCCCCGGCGCGTTCGGCCTGTTCGAGCAGGTAGGTGGCGAACAGGTAGTTGTCGTCCACGGGCGGGTCGGCGCGCATCATCACCAGGTCGTCGGCACCCAGGGGGCGGTCAACCGTCTCGCCGGTTTCGAACCAGTCGTCGGCATCGTCACGCACGGTCACCGATTGCATTCTCGCGCATGCCTGGGCGCCATCGAGATACAGATCGGTTTCGTCCAGGTACCACAGGCGATAGCCGCGACGCTGGCCTTCCAGCAGCATGGCAAAGCTGGTGTCCTTGACGACCTTGATGGCGGCGATGTCGTCCATGACCACGACGAGGTTCTTGCGCATGCGGACTCCGTTGCGTCAGACTGGCTTGGGCCAGTGGCGTTGAATGCGGTCTGCCGAATCGGGAAACATCTGTATTCCCATGGACTTCTGTGACACAATTCTACTGGATTGGCAAATTCGGCGGAGATAGACTAACCTAGGCCGTCACAGTCCTTGTGGTGTATCCGCCAGCAGCATCAGGTAGACAATGAGTGCAGACCAGAACACGGATAGCGGGGCAGACGCAGTGGCCGATCTGAGCGGTCTCAAGATCATGCTGATCGACGACAGCCGGACGATCCGCCGCTCGGCCGAAACCATGCTGAGCAAGGAAGGCTGCGAGGTCATCACGGCCAATGACGGCTTTGAAGCCCTCGCCCTGATCCACAAGCACGAGCCCGATCTGATCTTCGTCGACATCATGATGCCGCGTCTGGACGGTTACCAGACCTGCGCCATCATCAAGAACAATGCGCGATTCAAGAACGTGCCGGTGGTCATGCTGACCAGCAAGGACGGCCTGTTCGACAAGGCGAGGGGACGCATTGTCGGATCCGACCACTACCTGACCAAGCCATTTACGCGCGACGAGCTGCTCGCGGCCGTGCGCCAGCAGCGCGAACGGACCGAAGCGGCCTGACGGTGGCCGCGAGAGGAACTTCGAGAGGGACAATGCAAGGGGATCAGCAATTCGCGACTGCAACCGAATCGGGCCGACCGCCGTTACTCGCGCGGCTGGCCGATTACGAGCGGCGCAGTCTCGATCACGATGTCGGCGAAGCCGCACGGCAGCAACAGATCAGCAACTGGGACGGCGTTGTATTCCGTCTCGGGGATTATTACCTGACCTGCCGGATCGACCAGGTCGAGGAAATCATCGCCTTCCCGCCCTTCACCCCCATTCCCGGCGCCAAGGACTGGCTGCTGGGGCTGGCCAACGTGCGCGGCAACCTGGCGCCGGTTTCCGACCTGGGCTGGTTCCTGTTCGGCAGCCGCACGCCGGTGACCAATCGCACGCGCTTGATCATCTCGCGCATGCAGGGACGACTGGCGGGGCTGGTCGTCGACGAGGTTTTCGGGCAGCGCCATTTCCATACCGACGACCTCAAGGACGAGGCCGACTGGAACGACACACCGCTGTCGGGCCTGGTGCAGCAGCAATTCGAAACCAGCGAAAGAAAATGGGGCGTACTCCGGGTCGATGAACTCCAGCGCAACCAGGCATTCATCAACGGCGCGCGGGAAGACTGAAATCGCAAGGGACGGAACCAACAGTGCAAGATCATTCCGAAAACAACGCATGCTCGCGGCAACATGCCCGGGCGTCGACGACAACCACAGCAGATGGACAAGGCATCCGGTCGCACGGCCTGGCCGCCGGATGCCCCGAAGTATTCAACAATGAGGTGAAGGCATGAGTAGCGTCGCGTCACAAACATCGCAGCAGCGACTTTCTCCCGCACAGGCACTGCTGTTCATCCTGCTGGTGGCCCTGCTGGGCCTGGTGGCCTACAACTTCTACCTGCTCAACCAGCGCAACGTGCAGGAAACGCAGTACCTGGGCTTGACGACCGAGATTCAGGTGCGCGCCCAGCAGCTGGCCAAGGCGTCCGGCGAGGCCGCCGTGGGTAACTTCGAGGCGTTCGACGAACTGGGCAGAACGCGCGACATCATTGACGAGTCGATCAATACCCTGCGCAATGGCGACCCCGACACCGGCCTGCCGCCGTCCCCGGACCGGGTCGACGCGCCGCTGTCGACGCTCGAGGAAATCTGGTCGGGCATCGACGCCAACGCCACCGCCATTCTCGATCGATCCGACCTGGTCGTGGAACTGGCCGAATCGGCGTCCGCGTTCTCGAGCAATATACCGCGACTGCAGGCCCAGGCCGACGAAGTCGTGCGCCGCATGATCGAAACCGGCGCGCCGTCGGTCCAGATCTACGTCGCCAGCCGCCAGCTGGCGCTGGCCGACCGCATGCTGCGCCGCGTCAATGACATCCTGGCCGGCGGTCAGGGTGCGATCACCGCCGCGGACGCCTTCAGCCGCGATGCCAGCCTGTTCAACCGCGTGCTGGAGGGCTTGATCAACGGCGACGAGGAACTCGGCCTGCAGGCGGTGCGCAACAGCACCGTGATGGAAGCCCTGGCCGAAGTCGTTCCGATTTTTGAAGAAGTCCGCTACGACGTCGACACCATTCTCACCGCCTCGACCGACCTGTTCGAGGTCCGCGACGCCGCCGACGAGATCTTCCTCGACGCCGAAGACCTGACCGACCAGGCGCGCGACCTGGCCGACGACTACGCCAACCTGGGCGAAGGCGTCCTGTGGCCTTCGCTGATCGCCGGCCTGGCGATCGCCGCCGCCGCCCTGCTCATTCTGTTCCTGATCGGCGCCGGCGCCTACTTCCAGCAGCGCCGCGCGGCCAAGCAGACCGCCGAGGTCAACCAGCGCAACCAGGAAGCCATTCTGCGCCTGCTCGACGAAATGTCCTCGCTCGCCGATGGTGACCTGACCGTCCAGGCCACCGTGACCGAAGACGTCACGGGGGCCATCGCCGACTCGGTCAACTACGCCGTGGAGGCCCTTCGCGACCTCGTCTCCGGCGTCAACACGACGGCCCAGCAGGTGGCCGCCCAGGCGCAGGAAACCCGGGCGACGACCACGCAACTGGCCGAGGCCAGCGAGCACCAGGCCAAGGAAATTCGCTCGGCCACCGAAACGATCAACGAAATGGCCCAGAGCTTCGACGACATGGCCAAGCGCTCGAGCGAATCGGCCGACGTCGCCCAGAACTCGGTCGAGATCGCCAACCGCGGTGCAGACATGGTGCGCCAGACGATCACTGGCATGGACAGCATTCGCGACCAGATCCAGGAAACCTCCAAGCGAATCAAGCGCCTGGGCGAGTCCTCGCAGGAAATTGGCGACATCGTCGAACTGATTAACGGCATTTCCGAGCAGACCAACGTGCTCGCCCTCAACGCCGCCATTCAGGCCGCTTCAGCCGGCGGCGCCGGCCGCGGCTTCGCGGTGGTTGCCGACGAAGTTCAGCGACTGGCCGAACGCGCCACCAACGCCACGCGTCGAATCGAGGCCCTGGTGCAAACCATTCAGGCCGACACCTCCGAAGCCGTCACCTCCATGGAGCAGACGACTTCCCAGGTGGTCTCCGGTGCACGACTGGCCGAGGACGCCGGTGAAGCCCTGGAATCGATCGAGAACGTGTCGAACGACCTCGCCGGCCTGATTGCCCAGATTTCCAAGCAGGCCCAGACGGAATCGAAGAACGCCACGCGCATCGCCGAGATGATGAACTCGATTCGCGATATTTCCATCCAGACGACGGAAGGTACCGGCCAGACCGCCAAATCGGTGGCCAACCTTGCCGAACTGGTGCGCGACCTGCGCGACTCGGTGGCCGACTTCAAGCTGCCTGAAGACGAGGAATGATCGAATGCCGACGGCGGGCGTCGCTGATGCCCGCCTGACGGCTACCGGAGACCGAATGCCATGCGTTGCAGCCCGCCAGACAACTTGCCGAAATGAGCAGCTCGAGCACTAACCAGTCTCTGCAGTGGACCCGTCCGCTGATCGACGAACTCGGCCAGGAGATTCTCCAGGCCGTCGAGCGCTGGAGCGAGGGCGGCACCGATCGCGACCCGGCCGATCTTGACGGCGCCATCGAGGCCTGCCGCCGAATCGCCGGCAGCCTGTCGGTGCTCGAGTTCGACAGCGGAGACCTCCTCGGCGAAGCCATGGCCGACGCCCTCGAAGCCGTGCGCAAGGACGATTTCGGGCGCGAGGAAGAGGCCCTGAACGCGCTGATGGAAGCCACGGCCACCCTGCCCGACTACCTCGACTACCTCGAGAGCACCCAGCGTGACGCACCGCTGGTGCTGCTGCCGACCATCAACAACCTGCGCACGTCCATCGGCGCCAAGCCCCTGGACGAGGCGGAATTCTTCCGGCCCTCCGTCGAACACGTCGAACTGCCCGAAGGTGACGCGACGGATTCGCCGGCTGAGCTGCGCCGCGCCTACCAGCAGGCCCTCGGGGCCTTTCTGGTCGACAACGACAACCAGGAGGCGCTCGACGCGCTGACGCGTATCGGCCTGGCCATGCGTGACGCCTCGGGGCTGCCCGATGCCGCCCGCCGCACCGGCTGGGCCGCTGCCGCCGTATCGGCCTCGCTCGCGGCCGGCGACCTCGAGGGCGGGCCGGCCGTAGCGCGCCTGTACGCGCGCCTAGACGCCCTGCTCAAGCGCCTGACCGACGGCGATGCCGACATCGACGAGACGGCCGACGACCTCTGCCGCGCCTTTCTGTTCAACCTCGCGATCAACCGCCCCGGTAACGAAATCGCCACGCAGGCCTGGACCGCCTTCAGGCTCGACGAACACGCGCCGGAAGCAACTGGCCAGGCCCGCGCGTTCCTGGCCGGCAAGAACCGCGGCTTGTTCGCCGCCGTCACCCAGGCCGCGCGCGAGGATCTCGCCCAGATCAAGGACACGCTCGGCAGCCAGCTCGAGCACTCGGCCGATCCCGACCTGCTCGAGAAGCAAACCGAATTGCTCGGCTCGGTGGGCGAATCGCTCGCCATGCTCGGGCTGGAGAACCTGGCCGATCGCATTCGCGCCCAGGCCAGCCGCCTTTCCGAGATCGGGACCGATCCCGAGGACCCGGCCCTGCTTGCCGTCGCGCGCGAACTGCTGGTGGTCGAATCCCAGCTCGAGGAGAACATCAGCGTCATCGAGGCTGAAAGCGGCCGCGACGACGAAGACAGCACGGGCACGCTGCTGCCGCCTTCCGAGTGGCGCCGCGTGCTCCGGCAGGTATTTCACGAGGCCGGGGAGGATCTCTCCCACGCCAAGAGCCTGCTCGACGCACTCAACCGGGGCAAGGCCGAGCCCGACGCCGCCGGCGAAGCGCGCGACATGCTCGATCGCATCGCCCACGTGCTCTACATGGCCGAGCTCGAGGACGGGGCCGCCATGCTGCTGGCGGCCACGCGTCTCATCCAGACTCGCCTCATCGACAGCGACGAGGCCCCGGAGTCCGAGCTCGAGACCCTCGCCGAAGCCCTGACCGTCTCGGAGTTCTACTTCGACGCCCAGACGCGGCTCGACGAGAAGGGCCGCAACTACTTCGCCAATACGCGCGAACGGCTACGCGAGCTGGGCTACTGGCCGGTGGCCCCGGAGCAGGACGCCGACCTCGCCGATACCGAGGCCGTACCGACCGAAACGCAGGTCGAAGACGAGACCGAGACGAGCGAAGAAGCGGACCTGGACGGGCTTCAATGGGACGGGGAGACGGCCGACGAGTCGTCCGGCCTGGAAATCGAAGCGGATTTCGAGCCAGTCAGCGAGTTCGACTTCAGCGAGGAGCTGGACAGCGCTTCCGAGCAGGTCGAACCCGAACGGACGGACGACGAGGCAACGGAAGACGCAGCGACAGAAACGCACGCCGAAACACCGTTCGAAGAAGACAGCGAACAACCAGCCGAGGCGGACGCCGAAAGCGAGTCACCCGCGGCGGCGACTTCCGGGTCCGCCTTTGGCGACGACTTCGGCATGGACGATTTCGACATCGTCGAGATCTTCCTCGAAGAGTTCGACCAGGAACTCGACACGCTCAGGGAAATGCTGCCCAAGTGGCGCGAGGAACCCGACAACAACGATACGCTCACCACCATCCGACGCTCGTTCCATTCGCTCAAGGGCTCCGGAAGAATGGCGGGTGCGGAGGAAATCGGCGAGTTTTCCTGGCAGATCGAGAACCTGATGAACCGGGTGATCGAAGGGCAACTCGAGTCTGAACCCGGCGTCATCGACATGGTCGCCTCGGCAGTGGACATGCTGCCGAGCATGCGCGCGCGACTCAGCGGCGAAGGGGAGCAGCCCTACGACGCTTCCGCCTGCGCGGAGCTGGCCGAGAACGCTGAACAGGTGGCCGCCGGCGAGGCATCTCCCGCGGCCGCGGCAGCTGCCGCCACCAACGCCGAGCTCGAAGGCCTGGATCCGACCCTGATCGAGCTGATGGTCAAGGAACTGTCGGAGAATCTCGAAACGCTCGACGACTGGGCAAAACAGGCCCAGGAAGCCGACATGCCGCAACCCGTGGACGATCGGCTGGTTCGAGCGGTTCACACCATGAAGGGCACCATGCGGCTGGCGCCCATCGGCAACGAGAACGATACCGCCCAGATATTCGAGCAATACCTCGAGGAGCTGGCTCACTCCGGTGACGCACCCGGCGATTCGGGCCTGAAGGCCATACTCGCCTGCCAGGAACTCTTCCACAAGCGGCTCGACCGCCTGCAGGGCGAAGCCGTCGACGACGGCGAGTTCGAGACTTCCGAGATGTCATCGGAGCTGCGACGCCTGCACGGCCTCGCCTACCGCGACCGAACCGAATCCACGCAGCCCCCGTCCGAACCCCCGGCCGGGGTCGAGCGCGAGCCCGAAGACGAACCCCTGTTCAGTTCCGAGGCCGAAGAGATCGACTTCGGCGACGGGGATGAAGACTTCTTCGGGCTCGAGGAAACGGCCGAAGAAGCCGCGGCCGAAGCCGAGGAGGCTATGGCTCCCGAGGCGACCGAAGGCGCGGAGAGCGAAGAGGCGGCGGACGACGACGAAGCCGAGGTGGAAGCCGAAGCGGAGTCAGAGGCTGAAACCGAGGCTGAGGCTGAAACCGAGGCTGAGGCTGAAACCGAGGCTGAGGCTGAGGCTGAGGCTGAGGCTGAGGCTGAGGCTGAGGCTGAGGCTGAGGCTGAGGCTGAGGCTGAGGCTGAAGCCGAGCACGAAGCCGAAGCCGAAGCCGAGCACGAAGCCGAGCACGAAGCCGAAACAGAAGCCGAGGCCAAGGCCGAAGCGGACACCGAATCCGAGCTCGAGGCCGAAGCGGACACCGAATCCGAGCTCGAGGCGGAGGCCGAACCAGAGGCAGAAGCAGAGACTGGAGCCGAAACCGCATCCGAGGCGGAAACGGAGGCGCTGTACGGCGATCTCAACGAGGATCTCCTCGAAGCCTTCCTCGAAGAAGCCGAAGAGGTCCTCGAACACGCCGACGAAGCGCTGCAGCAATGGCGAGAGGCGCCGGAAGACAAGGCGCTCGTCACCAGCCTGCAGCGCGACCTGCACACCATCAAGGGCAGTTCGCGCATGGTCGGGCTCGATCCGGTCGGCGCGGTCGCCCACGTCATGGAAGAACTACTCGAGGGCATCGCCGCCGGCCTGCATCGCGCCACGGCCGAGCGCATCGACGCACTCGAAGCGGGCTGCGACCACCTGCACGCCATGGTCGAAGCCGTCGAGAAGCGCGAACCGATGCCCGATCGGCCCAGCGGCGGACTATTCCCCGAACAGGCCGAGGAAATCGAGGAACCCGAGATCCTCCCGGAACTGGCCGAAGAGGAGGAACCCGCAGCGCCGGAACAGGCCGAGGAAGCCCAGGTCGCGCGCACCGAAACCCTGCGCGTGCCGGCCGCCCTGGTCGACGACCTCGTCAACTTCGCCGGCGAAATCAGCATTTTCCGGTCGCGCCTCGAAGAGCAGGTCAACGTCTTCCGCAACAACGTCGCGGAAGTCGACGAGACGGTCATTCGCCTGCGCGACCAGTTGCGCAAGCTCGAGATCGAAACCGAGGCTCAGATCCTGGCCCGCTACGAACGCGAACACGGTCCGGCCGACGAGGCATTCGATCCGCTCGAACTCGACCGCTACTCGACCATCCAGCAGCTCTCTCGCGGCCTGGGCGAATCGGTCAATGACCTCACCAGCCTGACCAGTATTCTCGACGACGCCACGCGGCAGTCCGAAACGCTGTTGATGCAGCAGTCGCGCGTCAACACGGAACTGCAGGAAGGCCTGATGCAGGCGCGCATGGTTGCGTTCAACACCCTGCTGCCCCGCTTCAGGCGCGTGGTGCGCAACGCCGCCCGCGAACTCGACAAACAGGCCCGACTGGTCGTCGATATCGAGGGCGACGGCCAGCTTGACCGGTCGGTACTCGACCGCATTACCGCGCCGCTCGAACACTTGCTGCGCAATTCCATCTCGCACGGCATCGAGTCGCCCGAGGACCGGCGTGACGCCGGCAAGCCCGAAACGGGTTCGATCCATATCGACGTCAGCCGCGAGGCCACGGAGCTCGTCCTGCGCGTTCGCGACGACGGCGCGGGCTTGAACCTCGACGCCATCCGCAGGCGCGGCATCGACCAGGGCCTGATGTCGGAAAACCAGAACGCCAGCGATCGCGACCTGGCCCAGCTGATCTTCCGCCCCGGCTTCACCACGGCAGAGCGGGTCAGCGAACTGGCCGGTCGCGGCATCGGCATGGATGTCGTTGCCAACGAGGTCCGCCAGATCGGCGGCAGCGTGCGCGCCGACTCCGAGACTGGCCGGGGCGCCGTGTTCACCATTCGCATTCCGCTGTCCCTGACGGTGATGCAGGCGATCATGGTGCGCGTTGCCGATCGGCAGTTCGCCATCCCGCTCCAGGCCGTGCGCGGTGTCACGCGTATGCTCAGCTCGGAATGGGAACACCAGATCCATTCCAGCGACCCGCACCAGGAATACGCGGGCGAGCAGTATCCGCTGCTCGAGCTCGAGACACAGCTCGGGTTCGATGTCGAGGAACTGCCCGAGAGCACGCTGTCACTGCTGATGATCGAGGCCGGCGAGCATCGCGCCGCACTGCGCGTGAGCGAGCTGCAGGGGCATCGCGAGATTGTCATCAAGCCCGTCGGGCCGCAGATCAGCTCGATCACCGGCGTGCTCGGCGGAACCATCACCGGCGACGGCCAGGTCGTGCCCATTCTCGACATGGGCCCGCTGATCCGTCGCGCCTTCGAGCGCAACCTTCTTCCCGGCTTCGAGGCCGAGTACGAACGTGCCGAGCGCGCCGAGGAAGTCAAGCGCACGCCGCTGGTCATGGTCGTCGACGACTCCATCACCATGCGCCGCGTCACCGCCCGCGTACTCGAGTACCGCGGCCTGGAAGTGATGACCGCCCGCGACGGTCTCGACGCCGTCGAAGCGATGTTCGAGCGCGTCCCCGACCTGATCCTGCTCGATATCGAGATGCCGCGCATGGACGGCTACGAACTGGCCACCCACGTGCGCAACGATCCGCGCCTCAAGCACGTGCCGATGGTGATGATCACTTCGCGCAGCGGCGAAAAGCATCGCCAGCATGCCAAGGATCTCGGCGTCAACGGCTACCTCACGAAACCCTACCAGGAAGCCGACCTCGTCGAGGAAGTCTTCGACCAGCTCCGGATGCCCGTGCCGCAAGGATAAGAAGCAGCCATGTCCGATAACGAAATTCGCAGCGTTATGGTTCCGGTCACCGGCGTAGATCTTCTGCTACCGAACGCCACGGTGGCCGAGATGATCGGCTACACCGAACCCGATCCGATTCCCGAGGCGGTCGACTGGGTACTGGGCACCATCCTGTGGCACGGCTGGCAGGTGCCGGTCATCAGTTTCTCGAGCCTGATCGAGGAAGCCGAAACCGAGAACCTCAAGAGTGCGCGCATCTGCATTCTCAAGACCCTGATCGATACCGACCGCATGCCTTACATGGCGGTCATCACCCAGGGCCATCCCAGGCTGGTGACCGTCACGGAAGACAATTTCGAGGAAATCCCGACCGAGTCCAATCCGATCGCCGTCGCCGGGCGGGCAGAAGTCGAGGGCCGCGAAGCGGTCCTCCCCGACCTCGACCGCTTGGGCCACCTGGTTGCTCACGCAGCCTTTGGTGCATTGCCTCTTACGAGTTGATTTCCGGCGGCGGCTAGGGACTAGGGACTAGGGACTAGGGACTAGCAGGACCTTACCTGGTCCCTGGTCCCTGGTCCCTGGTCCCTGGTCCCTGGTCCCTGGTCCCTGGTCCCTGGTCCCTGGTCCCTGGTCCCTGGTCCCTGGTCCCTGGTCCCTCAGCCCTTAAGCAGCTTCTCCAGGTAGTGAATATTCGTCCCACCCTGGCGGAAGCCGGAGTCGCGGATCAGGCGCTGGTGCAGCGGAATGTTGGTGACCACCCCCTTGAGCACGATCTCGTCGAGGGCCACGCGCATGCGCTCGATGGCCGCCTCGCGCGTCTCGCCGTGCGTGATCAGCTTGCCGATCATCGAGTCGTAGTTGGGCGGCACCTTGTAGCCGTCGTAGATGTGTGAGTCCACGCGCACACCGGGACCACCGGGCGCATGGAAGGCCTCGATCGTACCCGGCTGCGGGATGAACTTTTCCGGATCCTCGGCGTTGATCCGGCACTCGATGGCATGGCCCTGGATGATCACGTCCTCCTGCCGGAAAGGCAGCGGCTCGCCCGCGGCGGCCAGGATCTGGGCGCGGATCAGATCGAGCCCCGTCACGCACTCGGTCACCGGATGCTCGACCTGGATGCGCGTATTCATCTCGATGAAGTAGAACTCGCCGTCCTCGAACAGGAACTCGAAGGTCCCGGCGCCCAGGTAGCCGATCCGCTTGCACGCATCGGTGCAGATGCGACCGATGCGCTCGCGTTGCTCGTCGGTGATACCCGGCGCCGGCGCCTCCTCGATCACTTTCTGGTGGCGCCGCTGCATCGAGCAGTCCCGCTCGCCGAGGTGTACGGCATTGCCGTGGGCATCGGACAACACCTGGATCTCGACATGGCGCGGATTGGTCAGGAACTTTTCCATGTAGACCGTCTCGTCGCCAAAGCCCGAACGGGCCTCCTGCCGGGTCAGGTTGATCGACTTGATCAGGTCCTCGGGATCATCCACCACGCGCATGCCGCGCCCGCCGCCACCGGCCGCCGCCTTGATCAGCACCGGGTAGCCGATGTCATCGGCCAGCCTGCGCGAGCGCCGTTCGTCGTCGTCCAGCGGCCCGTTGGAGCCGGGCACGCAGGGCACGCCGGCCTGGTGCATCGCGTTGATGGCCGACACCTTGTCGCCCATGAGCCGGATCGTTTCGGCGCGCGGCCCGATGAAGGTGAACCCGGACTCCTCGACACGCTCGGCGAAGTCGGCGTTCTCGGCCAGGAAGCCGTAACCGGGATGAACCGCCTCGGCATCCGTGACTTCCATGGCGGCGATGATCGCCGGCACGTTCAGATAGCTCTGGTTGGCCGGGGCGGGACCGATGCAGACCGACTCGTCGGCCATGCCGACATGCTTGAGATTGCGATCGACGGTGGAATGAACGGCCACCGTGCGGATGCCCATGGCGTGACAGGCGCGCAGGATGCGCAGCGCGATCTCGCCGCGATTGGCGATGAGTACCTTCTTGAACGGTGCCATGTCGCGTCAGGTCCTGCGGATCACGAAAAGGGGCTCGTCGAACTCGACCGGCTGGCCGTCCTCGACCAGCACGGCGACAACCTCGCCGCCAAATTCGGCCTCGATCTGGTTGAACATCTTCATTGCCTCGACCAGGCACAGGGTGTCGCCCGTGCTGACCTTGCTGCCCACCCGGACGAAGGGATCCGATTCCGGGTTGGGTGCCGAGTAGTAGGTGCCGACCATGGGCGAACGAACCACATCGCCCTCCGGCAGGGCCTCGCCCGAGCCGGCGTCCGCCGCCTCACCCGCCGGGCGGGGTGCCTCCGCCTGCGCCGGTTGCTGCTGGGCAGGCGGCGCGGAGACCGGAATCTGCGCGGCCGGGGCCCCGGCCTGCTGCGCATGGTGGCGAATCAGCCGCACCGATTCCTCGCCCTCGTGAATCTCGATCTCGGCGAGTTCGGACTCCTCGAGCAGTTCGATCAGTTTCTTGATTTTTCTCAGGTCCATGGTCTGTCTCTATCCCGAAGCATTGGTCTTGTTGATGACAGCCTGCAACGCCAGCAAGTAGGAATCGGCGCCGAACCCCGCGACCACGCCCTCGGCCAGGTCGCTGAAATGGGAGCGGTGCCGAAACGGCTCGCGACGATGCGGGTTGCTCAGATGAATCTCGATAAACGGCAGGGCCACCGCGGCCAGCGCGTCACGGATGGCGACCGAGGTGTGCGTGTAGGCGGCCGGATTGACCAGGATCCAGTCCGTGCCGTCATCGGCCGCGGACTGGATGCGCTCGACCAGCTCGTGCTCTGCATTGGACTGGTACGTCTGCAGATCGACGCCGTTACGGGCCGCCAGACGCGCCAGGCGGGCGTTGATGTCGGCCAGCGTATCGTGACCGTACACGGCGGGTTCGCGCCGTCCCAGCAGGTTCAGATTGGGTCCGTGAACAACGAGAACGGCCGTCATGCCGGCTCCTGCCATGAAGGAGCCGAGAGTGTGCCGCATGTTGCGGGAAATGTCCACACGTTCGGTGAAGTTCGGCGAAGATACGGTGGCGAATGGTCGTTTGAAGAAGGTTTCAGGTTTCAGGTTTCAGGGGCGCTTGGTGTGGCCGAGGGAGCGTTGCCGAAAACCCTTGCGCCGTGCCCGCTGGGCGCTGGGCAGTATGGCAAGTTGATCCGCATCGCAGGCGCAGACGGCCCCCTCCAGATTCCGCCTTCCGATCTTTCCTATGTTAATCCCGGCGAAGCCGGCCCCCAAGTCGCTCCGCGCCGCCTGAACCCTGAAACCTGAACCCTGAAACCTTCCCGTAGAGGCCCCGGCACCGCGTCTAGAGCACTCCTCCCAACGCCTCTGCCAACTCCTCCCCGGTCACTTCCCCGTAGTGGAGCCAGCGCACCTTGCCTTGCGGCCCGACGAGCACCGTGTAGGGCATTGCGCCGACCTCGTTGCCCCAGGCGCGCTGGGCATCCAGCACCGCGTCCTGGCCCACCAGGATGGTGTAGTCGATGCCCAGCTCGTCGATGAAACGCCGGACCGGCTCGGGATCGTCGAGCGCGATACCGACCACCGCCAGGGCATCGCCATGTTTGTCGCTGGCCGCCTGCAGCACCGGCATTTCCCGCCGGCACGGCGCGCACCAGGTTGCCCAGAAGTTGACCAGCATGGCCCGCCCGGCGAAGCGCTCCGCGTCGACCTGTTCCCCGCCCGGGGTGGGCAGAGCAAACCCCGGATGAGGGTCGCCGATGGCCAGCCCGGATTCCGGCGCGGCGCCGGAATCGGACTCGGAGGCCCGATTGGTCAACCAGGCCAGTGCCGTGCCCAGCAGGAAACCGAACACCACGACCGAAACCCAAAGCCGCCAGCCCCTCATCGCGCCACCTCGTCGAGCAGCGGCAGGAATTCGTCCGGGCCGAGGAAGCCGAACATGCGGAATCGCTCGAGCTCCTCGCCGTCGCGGAAGAACAGGTAGGCCGGCGGCCCGATCAGGCCGAAATGCTCGAGCATGGCCTTGTGCGCATCGTTGTAGGCGGTGATGTCGGCCTTGAGCAGCGTGAAGTCACCCAGGCGCTCGGCCACGGCGGGGTCGGGAAAAGTGCGGCGTTCCATGCGGACGCAGTCGACGCACCAGTCGGCGTAGAAGTCGAGAAACACCGGCCGGTCGGACGCGGCCACGGCCGCCTGGAGCTGCTCGAGCGTGTCGACTTCACGGAAGGCCGGCGCCTCGACGGCCGCACCGCCGCCGGCCCCGACCAGGTGATGCAGCGGGCGGGTCCAGTCGCGGCCGCCCGAAAGCGCACCGACGAACTGGGCCGCACCGACCAGGAGCAGCATCAAGCCCAGCGCCTGCCACAGCTTGTGCCAGCCACCGGCCCCGGGATCCAGACGCGTCAGCGCGCCCAGGTAGACGCCAGAGGCGATGGCCAGCGCACCCCACAGCAGCATGATGACCGCGCCCGGCAGGACCCGCTCGAGCATCCAGATGGCCAGAGCCAGCAAGCCGACGCCGAAGACGGCCTTGACCGCGTTCATCCAGCCGCCGGCACGCGGCAGGAGCCGGCCGGCCGAGGTGCCCCACACGATCAGCGGGATCCCCATGCCGATGGCCATGGCGAACAGCGCCAGGCCGCCGAGCACGGCGTCGCCGCTCTGGCCGATGTAGATCAACGCACCCATCAGCGCCGGCGCCACGCAGGGCCCGACGACCAGCGCCGAAAGCGCGCCCATGATGCCCGCGCCCAGCAGGGTGCCGCCCTCGGCGCGGTTCGACCATTCGTTCAGGCGCGTCTGCACCGCCGGCGGCAGCTGCAGCTCGTAGAAGCCGAACATGGCCAGCGACAGCACGACGAAGAGCCCGGCGAAGCCGATCAGTACCGCCGGATGCTGGAACACCGCCTGCAGGTTCTGGCCGAACAGGCCGGCGACGATCCCGAACAGGGTGTAAACCAGGGCCATGGCGAGCACGTAAACCAGCGACAGGCGAAACGCCCGGCCGGTGGTCATGCGATCGCCTTCGCCGGCGATCAGTCCCGACAGGATCGGCACCATGGGAAAGACGCAGGGCGTGAAGGCCAGCAGCAGCCCGGCAACCAGGAACAGCCCCACGGCGACCAGCGGCCTTCCGGACAGGGCCGCCGCGAGGCGATCCTGCTCGGACTGCGGCATCACCGCCTCGACCGCCTCCTCGCTCACGGCACCTGGCCCGGCCGAAGGCGCCGTAACGGCTTGCGGCGACCCCGCGTCATTCTCGGCGGCCGGCAGCGTCACCGGAATGCTGCGCGTCATGGGCGGGTAGCAGATCCCTTCATCCAGGCAGCCCTGGAAGTTCACTTCCAGCTCGATCTCCCGCTCGCCGCCGGCCGGTCGCTCCAGGCGCACGGGAATTTCGGCCTCGCCGAAGTACACGCGGGTCTCGCCGAAATACTCGTCGGTCTTGGGTTCACCCGGCGGCAGGTCGACGGCACTCACCGCCACTTCGGCATCGTCGATCCGGAAAGAGAAGGACTCACGATAGAGGTAATAGTCGGGCTGGGCGCTCGCGCGCACCAGCAGTCGGTCGGGCCCGTCTTCGATGGCCTCGATGCGGAATGCCTGCTCGGCCGGCAGAGCCTGGCGCTGACCGCCGAGCAGGGCATCGAGCGAACTGCCCGTGTCACCCTGCCCTCCGCCGGCGAGCGACTGCCCGGCGCCGGGGTCCGGCGCGGCGGCCTGCGAGGCGGGAAGCTGCACACGTATTTCCTGGCGATGGGGGGGATAGCACACCCCCAGGTCGGCGCAACCCTGGAAGCCGACGCGGACGACGAGTTCGCCGTCGGCCGGGGCACGTTCGACCGGCACGCGGACGGTCACGCTGTCGCGATAGATCTCGGTTTCCCCGAAGAACTCGTCGACCGTCGCCTCACCGGCGGGGATGACCGGCTCGCCCAGCGCGGCATCGTCACCGACGACCTCGACCGAGAAAGCGTGACGATACAGGTAGTAGCCCTCGGCGACCTCCCACTGCAGCACCAGCGTCGAGCCACCGGCTTCGGCCTCGGCTTCCAGCGCGAAGGCGCGCTCGACCGGCAGAAGGTCGTCGGGGTTGATCTGGGCCTGCAGGGCCAGGGGGAGCAGGGAAGCGAGCAGCAGCAGGGCCCGCGCAAATTGCTTGGTCATTGAATCCAGTCCCGAATCCATTGGGTGTAGTCGTCCAGTCCGTCGCTGACCGGCACCACCAGCAGCTCGGGAACCTCGTAGGGATGTTGCGCAACCAGCTCCTGCTTGAGCGCGCTCACCCTCGCCCGGGTGGTCTTGATGGTCAGCGGAACCTCGCTCTCGCGCTCGACCCGGCCCTGCCAGGGGTAGGTCGAGATCACTTCCGCGCCGGCCGATACACAGGCGGCCAGCCGTTGTTCGACCAGCACGGCCGAGAGACGTTCAGCGGTGTCACGGTCGGGACAGGTCGTCAGCACCAGGCAGATATCGTCTTGCATGTTCATTCAGCCTCACTCGCGATCGCTTGCAGGGCGCTTATTCTGACAGGCCGTGTTCGTCGGCACAAAAATCTGGACGACGAAGCGACCCCAAGCCTTGAAATGCTCTTCGGCGGGCTCCATTTGCCAAGGCGTGTCGGCGACGTCTTGACCAAACCCGGTTTGGTGGGACGCGCCCCCGAGTCAGGCATGGACATCCGGGCGGGCATCAGCCAGTCCAGGTGGCATGCCATTTGTCAAAAACAACCGTTAGTGAAAGGGAGAAAGACCCATGAAACTGCGTCCTTTGCATGATCGCGTCATCGTCAAGCGCGTGGAAGAAGAGCGCACCACCCCCGGCGGGATCGTGATTCCCGACAGTGCCACCGAAAAGCCCATCCGCGGCGAGGTGATCGCAGTCGGCAACGGCAAGGTCCTCGACAACGGGGAACAGCGAGCGCTGGATGTGAAGGTGGGCGACAAGGTGTTGTTCGGCAAGTATTCCGGCACCGAGGTCAAGGTCGACGACGACGAACTGCTGGTGATGCGCGAAGACGACATCATGGCAGTGGTCGAGTCCTGAGACGGCCGCCCGCAGATCAACCTGACATCCCAAGACTCAAGATTTAGAGGAAAACAATCATGAGCGCCAAAGAAACAAGATTTTCCGAAGACGCCCGCAACAAGGTTCTCAAGGGCGTGGACGTGCTGGCTCGCGCAGTCAGCGTCACCCTCGGCCCCAAGGGCCGCAATGTCCTGATCGAAAAGAGCTTCGGCGCCCCGACCATGACCAAGGACGGCGTGTCGGTGGCCAAGGAAATCGAGCTGGAAGACAAGTTCGAGAACATGGGTGCCCAGATGGTCAAGGAAGTCGCTTCCCAGACTTCCGACGAGGCCGGTGACGGCACCACCACCGCGACCGTGCTGGCCCACGCCATGCTGCGCGAAGGCGTCAAGTCGGTCGCCGCGGGCATGAACCCGATGGACCTCAAGCGCGGCATCGACAAGGCCGTGCGCGCCGCCGTCGATGAGCTCAAGAAGCTGTCCACCCCCTGCGACACCGACAAGTCCATCGCCCAGGTCGGCACCATTTCGGCCAACAGCGACGAAGAAGTCGGCAAGATCATCGCCGAAGCCATGGGCAAGGTCGGCAAGGAAGGCGTGATCACGGTCGAGGAAGGCCAGTCGCTCGACAACGAACTGTCGGTCGTCGAAGGCATGCAGTTCGACCGCGGCTATCTCTCGCCGTATTTCGTCACCGACCAGCAGACCATGCAGGTCGAGCTCGAAAACCCCTACATCCTCCTGCACGACAAGAAGATCTCCAACGTGCGTGAGCTGCTGCCGATCCTCGAAGGTGTGGCCAAGCAGTCGCGCAGCCTGCTGATCTGTGCCGAGGACATCGAAGGCGAGGCGCTGGCCACCCTGGTGGTCAACAACCTCAGAGGCACGGTCAAGGTCGCCGCCGTCAAGGCGCCCGGCTTCGGTGATCGCCGCAAGGCGATGCTCGAGGACATGGCCGTCCTGACCGGTGGTCAGGTGATCTCCGAGGAAGTCGGCATGAGCCTCGAGAAGACCACCATCGACCAGCTCGGCTCGGCCAAGAAGGTCCAGATCGACAAGGAAAACACCACCATCATCGACGGTTCGGGTGACGCGGCCGCGATCGAAAGCCGGGTCGGCCAGATCCGCGCCCAGATCGAGGACGCCAGCTCCGACTACGATCGCGAGAAGCTGCAGGAACGCGTGGCCAAGCTGGCCGGCGGTGTGGCCGTGATCAAGGTCGGCGCCGCCACCGAGATCGAGATGAAGGAAAAGAAGGCCCGCGTCGAAGACGCCCTGCACGCCACGCGTGCGGCCGTCGAGGAAGGCGTGGTGCCCGGCGGCGGTACCGCCCTGGTGCGTGCCCGCGCCGCGATCGAGAAGCTCACCGGCGACAACGACGATCAGACCGTGGGCATCAAGATCGCCCTGCGCGCCATGGAAGAGCCGCTGAGGAAGATCGTGTACAACTCCGGCGGTGAGCCGTCCGTGATCCTGGCCCAGGTTACCGAGGGCAAGGGCAACTACGGCTACAACGCCGCCACCGGCGAGTTCGTCGACATGATCGATGCCGGCATTCTCGACCCGACCAAGGTCACGCGCACTGCCCTGCAGAACGCCGCCTCGGTCGCCGGCCTGATGATCACCACCGAGTGCGCCATTGCCGAGATCCCGCAGAAGGATGACGCCGGCGGTGCCCCGGACATGGGTGGCATGGGCGGAATGGGTGGTATGGGCGGAATGGGCGGCATGATGTAAGCCCCGGAACCTGCACCCGCTCGTTCGTTGCCCCTAGCGATCGAGCAACCCGTTCGAAATTCGAAGACCCCGGCCCCTGTGCCGGGGTTTTTCGTTTGGGGGCGTAGGACGGGGACGCGGCCCCGACCTACGGCAATTACGTAGGGACGGTGCTTGCCAGCGCCTGCTATCTTGGCCGCCACATGCAAACGCTGGCCGTCAGACCATGAAACAACCAATCGGAATCTCCCTTTTCATCCTGCGCGTGACGGTGTTCATCGTCATGGCCATGTGGTCGCTGGACAAGCTGCTCAACCCGGGCCACGCGGCGGCCGTGTTCGAGGGTTTCTACTTTATTTCCGGCATGGGCGCCACGATCCTGCTGATCATCGGCCTGGTGCAACTGGCGATCGAGATCGCCTTCGTGCTGGGATTGTGGAAGTTCTGGACCTACGGCTTCGTGCTTGTCACGCACACGGTTTCGGTACTTTCGTCCTGGCAGCAGTACCTCGACCCGTTCAACAACATGCTATTCCTGGCCGCCATCCCCATGCTGGGAGCCTGCATCGCCCTGTTCCTGTTGCGCGAGGAAGACCGGTACCTGTCGCTGGGTTGACGCCTCTCCATGCATCTCGATCGATTACGTAGGCCGGGGTCGCATCCCCGGCCTACATACATCCGCGTCGCACCCGTCGGGTATCCTGTCGGCATCCATGAACGATCGCGCCGATACCTCGCAATTTGATCCGCCGCCGCGTCGCAACAATGCCGAGGGTGAGACGCGCCATGTCGGCGTGGAACTCGAGATGGCCGGACTTCGCCCCGAGCAGGTCGTCCGGGCCGTGCTCGATGTTGTCGGCGGAGAAGCCGAAGTCGAAAGCGCCTTCCTGTCGCACGTTCGCGACTCTCGACTGGGCGACTTTCGCGTCGAGCTGGATGCCGAGCTGCTCAAGAGTCGCCAGTATCAGAAGCTGCTCGCCGACTTCGGCATCGATATCGGCGACGGCGACGAGCGCGAGCAGATCGAATCGCTGATTTCACGCGTGGCCGGCCTGATCGTGCCGCTGGAACTGGTCGGCCCGCCCGTGCCGTGGACCGAACTGAGCACGCTCGACGACATTCGCGCGCGGCTGCAACGCGCCGGCGCCCGCGGCACGCATGCTTCACCGCTGTTCGCCTTCGGCATGCAGCTCAACATCGAGGCTGCCAGCCTGGAGGCCGACTACCTGCTGTCGATCATCCGCGCGTTCCTGCTCAGTTACGACAAGCTCATCGAGGACGAACGGGTCGACCTGTCGCGGCGCGTCACGCCCTACGTCCAGCCGTTTCCCGAGGAATACCTCGTCCACGTCCTGCAGGCTGACTACCGGCCCGACCTGGACGAGCTGATCGGCGATTACCTGAGGCTCACGCCAACCCGCAACCGCCCGCTCGACCTGCTTCCCCTGTTCGCGCACATCGACGAGAAACGCGTCATGAGCGCGCCCGTGGAGGCGAGCCTGGTCAAGCCCCGACCGGCGTTTCATTACCGCCTGCCCAACTGCCTGATTGACGAGCCGGACTGGTCGCTGGCCCATGTCTGGAATCGCTGGATGGCCATCGAGCGGCTCGCCAACGACCCCGAAAGGCTCGAGCGCGAGCGCGCGCGACGCCTGTCGAGTTCCAGCCGCCTTCGACACTGGATCTCACGCGCCTGGCGACGGCTGCGCCGATGACGGCACGGCCGGTCATCGGCGTCACCGGCCCGGACCGCGGCGGCCTGGCGGCCTGGTGGTTCTCGGCGCTGGCCGTCCGCCGCGCTGGCGGTCGCCCGCTGCGCATCCGCCCGGGGAAGGCTTGCGACATCGAGCAACTCGACGGCCTGATCCTGGGCGGCGGCGCCGACGTCAGCCCCGGCCTCTACGGCCAGCAAACGCGCTCCGGGCCGCGCCAGCTGACCGACCGCGGGGCGCGCGGATGGCGCCGCTGGCTCGGTCTCGCCCTTTTCCCCCTGGTTGTCGCCCTCCGCCGGCTCCTGACGACCAAGCACGGCGGCCCGGACAGCGATCGGGATGCGCTCGAGTACCGCCTGATCGACGAGGCGCGCGAGCGAGGCCTCCCGATGCTCGGCATCTGTCGCGGCATGCAGCTGATGAACGTGGCCTTCGGCGGCAGTCTGCACCAGCACCTGATCGGCTTCTACGACGAGTACCCCGCGATCCGATCGGTCCTGCCGCGCAAGCGCGTCACGGTGGAGGCGGACAGCCGCATCTCCCGGCTGCTGGGTGCCGGCCCCTGTCTGGTCAATGCGCTGCACTCCCAGGCCATCGACCGTCTCGGCGACCGGCTGGTCATCGGCGCAACCGAGTCCAACGGGATCGTCCAGGCGATCGAGGGCGCCGGACAATCCTGGCTCATCGGGGTACAGTGGCATCCCGAGTACCTGCCCCAGCGCAGGCGGCAGCAGGCGCTGTTCCGAGCCCTGGTAGAGAACGCGAAAGCAGGCGAACCGAGATGAACCGTCCCGGACAAGACATCGATGCGGAGTGGCTGCAGGCCCACTGCCGCTTCGTGGCGGAGGCCTGGCGTCGCTTCGACGATGCACCCGGGCCGGATATCGCGCTCGAACTACCCGGTGAGGAGCAAATGCGCGCCGATGCGACGAGAGCGCTCCGACGGTACCGGCAGCTACAGTCGGTCCATCTGCTCTGGCGCGACTTGAGCGGCGAGGCGGACATTTCCGAAACCGGTCGGGGATTGTCAGCGCTGGCGCGCGATTGTATCGAGCTGGCGCTCACCGAAGCCGAGAACGAGGTCGCCGGGCGCCACGGCTGGCTCGATAACGAAGACGGCAGCCGCCCGCGCCTGATCGTGTTCGGCCTGGGCAAGCTCGGCGGCGACGAGCTCAACTTCAATTCCGATATCGACCTGGTCTTCGCCCACGACGCTGCTGGGCGCAGCAGCGGCCCGAAGCGGATCGAGGCGGCCGACTGGATGAAACGCGTGGCGCGCCGGCTTATCCAGCTGCTCGACGCGGTCGACGCGCACGGGCGGGCCTGGATCGTCGACACCCGGCTGCGGCCGTTCGGCGATTCCGGCGCCCTCGTCTGGTCGGTGCCGGCAATGGAGCAGTACTTTCTCAGCGAGGGGCGAACCTGGGAACGCTATGCCTGGCTCAAGGCCGCCCCGGTCGCCGGCGATCTCGAGGCCGGGCGGGCGCTGATCGAATCGCTGCGGCCGTTCATCTACCGGCGCTACCTGGACTACGGCATCTTCGAGAGCCTGCGCGAACTGCACCGGCGCATCGACGCCAACGCCCGGGCCCGGCGCGATCGTGCCGATATCAAGCGCGGCCGCGGCGGAATCCGCGAACTGGAATTCCTGGTCCAGTCCCTGCAGATCCTGCGCGGGGGACGCGAGCAAACGCTGCGCCAGAGCGGGTTTCTGCCGGCGCTGGAGGCCTGCGCCCGCCTGGGCCTGATACCCGGCGAGGACGCAAGCGAGCTGCGCGCTGCCTACGCCTTCCTGCGCACGCTCGAAAACCGCCTGCAAGCGCTGACCGCGCGCCAGGGGCACGAACTGCCGGGGGATGCCGAGGATCGGCAGCGACTGGCCGAACTGCTCGACCACGCCGACTGGAACGAATTGAACGAGGTCATCGAGCACCATCGCGCCACGGTCAACCGTCACTTCAGCGAGCGCTTCCGCGACCCCGATGCCGACTCGGCCGAGGCCGGCGCGCTGTGGCCGCCCGGCGAGGACACCGAAGCGCACCTGCAGGCGGCCGGCTTCCAGCGGCCCGGGGACGCCGCCGAACATCTGATGCAATGCCATGCCAACCTGCAGCGTCGTGCCCTGAGCGCCGAAGGCCGGCAGCGGCTGGAAAGACTGATGCCCGGCCTGATCGAGGCGGTGGGACGCCAGCGCCCGCCCGACACGGGCCTGGCCGACCTGTTGCGGCTGATCGACCAGATCTCGCGCCGCTCGGCCTACCTGGCACTGCTGCGCGAGCGCCCGGAAACCCTTGAGCGGCTGGTGCGTGTTTTCCACCACAGCCAGCGCGTGGCCGAATGGATCATCGCCTCGCCACAGCTGATCGACGACCTCCTCGATCCGATCAATGGCTTCGAGCTGCCTGCCGCGCCCAGGCCGGATCCGGACGACAAGGAAGCCAGCCTCTGGGCCCTGTCGCGCTGGCGGCAGGCCGGCTTCCTGCGCACCGCGCTGGCCGAGCTCGACGACCGGATGGATGCCGTCGATGCCGGCCGCCAGCTCAGCGCCATGGCCGGCACCATCGTCGACCGGGTTCTTTCACTTTCCGGCCGGGGCGATACCAACCTGGCGGTCATCGCTTACGGCAACCTCGGCGCCGGCCAGCTGCACTTCGAGTCGGACCTCGACCTGGTCTTTCTGCACCGGAGTGGAGAAGCGCCTCGGCGTACGGTGCAACGACTGGTCAGCGCGCTCGAGATGCCGTTGCCCGGCGGCAAGCTGTTCGAGATCGACACGCGGCTGCGCCCCAACGGGCGCGCCGGCATGCTGGTTTCCACGCTCGAGAGCTTTCGTGACTACCAGGTCAATAAGGCCTGGACCTGGGAACACCAGGCGCTCATTCGTGCGCGCTGGATCGCCGGCGATCCGACCCTGGCCTCGGAGTTCGAGTCGATCCGTCGAACCGTGCTCACGCAAGCTCGTGATGCCGACGCGGTCGCCAGGGAGCTGCAGGAGATGCGGCGCCGGCAGCGCGAAGACAGGCGCGAATCGCCCACCAAGCGATCGCTCACCGACCTGCAGTTCCTGGCCGAGCTGGGCGTGCTCACCCAGGCCGCCGAGCATCCCGAGTTGATCGATCTGCGCGAAACCGACGGCCAGCTGGAAGCGCTGGCCGAGGCAGGATGGATCGATGCCCGGCAAGCCGGGGCGCTGGCCGGAGCCTGGAACCAACTGCTCGAGCGGCGTCACCTCGACTGGCTGCGGCGCGAGCCCACACCTTTCGACGAGCCCGCGGTTCGCGGCTTGATCGACGAAGCCTGGTCGACACACTTCGGTCCGGCGGAAGACGCAAGGGCGTAGCCGTGGACGAAAGCACCGACGCGCGAGCGCTTGTACAACGCCAGCGGTCGCTGGCGCGCCGGGTCATCGACCGCGACGACCTGCGCCTGCCGCCCCGACTCGTGGCCGGTGTCGATGCCGCCTTCCCCGACCGCGGACGCAGCACCCGCGCGGCGGTCGTGGTCATGCGCTACCCGCAGCTGGAAGTGATCGAGACGGTAACCCATGAACGGCCGACGGCATTGCCCTACATTCCCGGCCTGCTGTCCTTCCGCGAACTGCCGGCCATCTTCGGCGCGCTGGAGCAGCTGTCGCATTCGCCCGACCTGGTGCTGTGCGACGGTCAGGGACGCGCCCACCCGAGACGCTTCGGCATTGCCTGCCACCTGGGCGTGACGACGGGGCTGGCGACCATCGGGGTCGGCAAGAGCCGCCTGTGCGGGCAACACGAAGATCCCGGCAGCGACAAGGGAAGCGTGGTCGATCTGGTGGATGGCGACAAGGTGATCGGCCGGGTGCTGCGCTCAAGAGACCGCGTGCGGCCCCTCTACATCTCCGTCGGCCATCGCGTCAGCCTGGACACGGCGGTCGAACTCGTGCTGGCCTGCACCCCGCGCTATCGACTCCCCGAACCGATCAGACACGCCGACCGCCTCGCCGGCCAGCCACCCGCACAGTAGCCCTCAACTGCTAACAGTCCAAAGCTCTAACTATCAAATTCACTAGAAATCGGTTGAGAGCGTAGCGAGCGGGCTGCTGACGGTGGCCGCCGGAGCGGAGGAACCGCAGCGTAGACGATACTACGTGAGGATTCCGAGCACGCGTTCAACAGCGCTCCGTCTGGGCTTCTTTCCTTCGGAAAACCGCCAAGACTCCACTGCCTACACGGACGACGGCTACAGCCGAGCGCTCTTTTCGCTCCGCGAAAACCGCACTCGGCATTCCGCCTGTCCTGCCGGACGCCGTCAGCAGCCCGCGCAGTAGCTCTCAACCGATTTCTCAGTTTTCGTCGAGGTGTTCGCGGTATGCCTCGGCATCCATCAGCTCATCGAGTTCGCCGGGATCGTCGAGCTTGACCGAGAACAGCCAGCCGTCCCCGTAGGGATCGTTGTTGACGATTTCGGGGGTGTCCGCCAGCGCCTCGTTGACCACGGTGACTTCGCCCGAGACGGGGCAGTAGATGTCGGAGGCGGCCTTGACCGACTCGACCACGGCGCAGGCATCGCCCCGGCCAAAGGTCTCGCCCTCTTCGGGCAACTCGACGAAAACCAGATCACCCAGCTGTTCCTGCGCGTGGTCGCTGATACCGACCTTGACCACGCCTTCTTCTTCCTGGCTGACCCACTCGTGGCTTTCCGCATAGCGCAGATCGGAAGGAATGTCGCTCATGAAGCCGTCCCTTGAGAATTTGCGGAAATTCTATCAGCAAACCCGCGCCCTGCCGAGACGCAATCGAGCCCTCAGACCCGGGGGCGAAGACAGACGCTACGCCGGCGGCGCAGATTGAGCCAGTGACCGACGATCAGGGTCAGCCCGCCGACCGAAGTCAGCGCCGAGGCGGCCAGGGGTGAGAGCACGCTGGCTTCGAGCACGGCAGCGGCCAGCAGCAGGCTCAGCCCGGCAATCCCGACCCACAGCAGGCCCAGACTGCGATGCGTGCGGTAGCCCAGCCAGAAAGCGCCCAGGCTCAGCGGCAAGATCAGCAGCAACAGCAAGCGATGGAAGAGATCGCTGCCGAACACGCCCAGCGAAATCATGGGCGCCAGCAGCAGCGTCAGGCTGAGCATCACGCACTGCACCAGGCAGACCGCGGACACGCAGATACCCGCACGATCGAGAACCGTACCGCGCGCGACCTGCTCGGGTGACTTGAAGACAACGGCCATGCTGACTGCCTGTTGCTGCGTGAAAAGCGTATGATATAACATTTTTGGTCCGGTTGCCACGCGAGCCGGGGCGCCCCCTTAGAATGGCGGCTTTGCCGCGGGCGTCGTCATGCGCGATTTCACGCTTCCCCCAATCCGCGAGGCCAGGATCGGCTGGCAAGGCGATACACCCTTCGCCGAGGATTTCGGCGACAGCTACTACATGCCCGGTCACGGTGCGGCCGAGAGCCGCGCGGTGTTCATCGACGCCAGCAAGCTGCCGCAGCGGTTCGCCGAGCTGCCCGACGACGGGCTGTTCGTCATCGGCGAGACCGGCTTCGGCACCGGCCTCAACGCCCTGCTGGCGGCCGATTGTTTCTCGCGGCACGCGCCGCCCTCGGCGCGCTTGCACTTCGTCTCGGCCGAGCTTCATCCACTCTCGCGCGAGGACCTGGCCTTCGCGCTTTCGCAATGGCCCGAACTGGCCGGTCCGGCCAGAGCGCTGCGGGCAGCATGGCCGCCGCCGGCACCCGGGTTCCATCGAGTCCGCCTGTCCGAGCGCGTGGAACTGACCCTGATGTTCGGCGATGCCGAAACGATGTGGGCGCACGGACCGAGAGATGTCGACGCGTGGTTCCTCGACGGTTTCGCGCCGGCGCGCAACCCGGGGCTCTGGTCCGAGCGCCTCTTCCGGACCCTCGCCGGGCGCGCCCGTCCCGGCGCAACGGTCGCGACGTTCACCGCCGCCGGGGCGGTGCGGCGCAGCCTGGAATCGGCCGGATTCGGAGTCGAGCGACACGCCGGTTTCGGGCACAAGCGCCACCGGCTGACGGCCCGCGCGCCGGGCGACTGGACGCCGCAGAAAGCCCGGCGCGGCGAGGCGGTCGTTGTCGGCGCCGGCCTGGCCGGCAGCACCACCGCCCGGGCGCTGGCCGAGCGCGGCTGGCGGGTTCGCGTACTCGACCCGGCAGTCGCCGCTCCGGCGCCGTCCGCCCTGGCCGCCGTGCTCTACGCCACCGCCAGCCATCACCTCAATGCCCAGAACCGCTTCTATTTCGGCGCCCTGCTGCAGGCACAGCGCTGGCTCCGCCGCCTGGGCTTCCCGCGCGATGCGCGCGATGGCCGGCTCGAAGACGTCGTCCAGCACCTGGTCGATCCGCGGGTGGCCGAAAAAACGCATCGGGCCGTGGACAGCGGGGCATGGCCGCGGGAAATGCTCTCGCCGGAAGGGGCAGGTAGCGTCCGCATCCATGGCGCCGGGTGCCTGCGGCCGACCGCGTGGTGTCGTTTCCTGCTGGATCATCCCGACATCACGACCCGCGCCGACAGCGTCGAGTCGCTGGCCAGCGGGGATTCGGTCAGGCTGCGACTGGCATCAGGCGATTGGCTCGAGGCGGACACCGCCGTGCTGTGCACCGCCGGCGCAAGCCGCCGATTCACGGGGCTGGGCTGGCTGCCGCTGCGGATCGTTCGCGGCCAGGTCACTTTCTGCCGCGCCACGGCGGCCAGTCGGCGCTGGGGGGAAGTGCACTGCCATACCGGCTACGTCACGCCGGCCTTCGAGGGCCTGCACAGCGTGGGCGCCACCTTTGATCGCCAGCGCCAGGCTCCCGTGATCGATCCCGTCGACAACCAGCACAACCTGGCCGAACTGGAGCGCAACATCCCGGCGCTCTGGCGAGCCCTGGGCGGCGGCGATATCGAGGTCGTCGGTCAACATGCCGGCCTGCGCTGCCAATCGGGCGACTGGCTGCCCCTGGTCGGTCCCTGCCCGGATCCCGCCGCGAATCCGCACACGCTGGACGAACGCGTCTGGCTCAACATCGCCCACGGATCGAAGGGGCTCAGCCACACGCCGCTGTGCGCCGACCTCATCGCCGATCTACTCTCCGGCCTGCCAACGGCCGCGGATGATGGGGTCATCGCCTCACTCGCGCCCGAACGATTCATCGAGCGCCGGCGCCGGCGCGATCCCGACTGGCGACCCGACCATCACTGAAACCCCGGCTGGCCGACCTGCCCCGGCCTTTGCGGCACCTTCTCGACCCGGGACGGATCGAAGCCGCGGGCAGCCAGCAGATCGAGCAGGGCCTGGTAGCGTTCTGCGGGAAGCTCGGGCTCGCGCGCCATGATCCAGGCGTACTCGCGCGAGGGATGGCCGACCACCGCCCAACGGTAGTCGTCGTCGAGACCAATGATGTAGTAGCCGAACCGGATCGGCCAGTAGAACTGAACCTTCCATTGCGCGTTGCTTTCCTCGTCGACGACCCAGGCCACGCCCTGCATTTCTTCCTCCGGCGAGTCGAAACTGCCGTCGCGGTAGCGGTAGATGTCGTCGATTCGTCCATCCTCGCGCATCCGGTAGATGGCCCGCCCGGCGACATTGCCGCGCTCGCCGAAGTAGGGAATGTTGGCAATCACGTACCACTGCCCCATGTAGCGCTCGAGATCGACCCGCTCCACGGTTTCCAGCGGCGGCCCGCCCCGCATCATCGCGCAGCCCGACAGCGCCAGCAGCGCGAGTATGGCGAAGAATTGTTTCATTTCGATGCTCCGTTCCACGAATGCCGCGAAACGTAGCGCCTGGACCGTGAAGGAAAGTGCAGGGGGAAAGAGAAATGGTGCCGGCTGAGGGAGTCGAACCCCCGACCCTCTGATTACAAATCAGATGCTCTACCTACTGAGCTAAACCGGCGTTTGGGTCAAATGAATTGCCACAATTGACTTGGGAGTCAATTCTAATCGTTTCGGTAGTGCGGTTTTCAAGCGAAGCTTGAAAGAAGCGCTGCCGAATCTCCGCAACAGCTCTACCAACTGAGCTGAGCCGGCAACACGTACATTTTACCCAAACCTGGCGGATTGGACAGCGCCCTTAGGGCTGCCGTGCGTAATCGGCCCACAAGATGTATACTATATGCATGATTAGTGTGGGGAGCTTCACTGACATGAAGGCGCGTCCCGGGCATTCGACTCACCGGCTGGTGTATCTGTCGCTTGCCTACGGCTTTGTCGGCCTCGGAGCGATCGGCGCCATCCTGCCGGTCATGCCGACCACGCCGTTCCTGCTGTTGGCGCTGTGGGCCGCGGCGCGCTCGTCGCCGAGGCTGCGCTTCAAGCTTTACCGCCATCCGCGCTACGGCCAGTCGCTGCGCGCCTGGCATCGGCACGGTGCCGTGCCCGCTCGCGCCAAACTGGCCGCCTGCCTGCTCATGGCCGTCAGCCTGTGGGTGTTGTGGCTGAGCGGCGCAGCGCCCTTCGTGCTGACCACGGTCGCGCTGTTTTTCACCGCCGTGGCCACCTTCATTCTCTCCCGCCCCACTCACACGACCCAGCCCGACGATCCACGCCGATGCAACCTGAATCGATAGCCGTCTCGCGTCCGACGGCGCTTTGGGCCTACCCTTTCCGGCCCTTCTTCGCTGCCACCGCGATCTACGCGATCGCGGGCATTGGCGCCTGGCTCGGCGTTCTGCTGCTGGGCTGGCCGCTGGCGGGTAGCTACCTGCCGATGCAGTGGCACAGCCACGAAATGCTCTTCGGAATGGTGGCCGCCGCCGTTGCCGGCTTCCTGCTCACCGCCATGTGCAACTGGACCGGCGCCGCACCGCTGTCGGGCTCGAAGCTGCAGATGCTGTTCGGTCTGTGGCTGGCGGGCCGGGTCGCGATGTGGCTCTCCAACTGGCTGCCGCTGGCGCTGGTGGCAGTGATCGACCTGACCTTCCTGGCAGCGGTCGCCGTCTACGCCGGCCGGGTCATCATCGGCTCGGGCAGTTTCCGCAATCTGCCGCTGGTCGCCGTGGTCAGCGCACTGTGGCTGGCCAACCTGCTCTTTCACGCCGCGGTATTGAATGGCGATCCCGCCCTGGTGCAGCGCGCGGAACTAGGCGCCATGCTCCTGATCGTGATGTTGATCGTGATCATCGGCGGCCGCATCACGCCGGCGTTCACGCGCAACTGGATGATGCGCGGGCAGATCGATCCCGCCTGCGTGAAGACCCGGCCCTGGGCCGAGGCTGCCAGCATCAGTGCGACGGCCTTGCTGGCCCTGCTCCTTCTGGCCGGCGCACCCGCCGCCGTCGCGGCCGGCATGGCGGCTGTCGCCGGCCTGGCCAATGCAATCCGGGTGATCGGATGGAGCGGCTGGCGCGCGCGACGGGAGCCGCTGGTGTGGATCCTGCACGCCGGCTATGCCTGGATCCCGCTGGGCCTGCTGCTGATGGCGGTGGCCTACGGCTTGCCCGGCATTCCGCGAACGGCCTGGCTTCACGCCCTGGGACCGGGTGCAATGGCCGTGATGATCGTCGGTGTCATGACGCGTGTCGCGCTCGGCCATACCGGGCGAGACCTCGAGCTGCCGCGCGGCGCGGTTGCCTGCTATGCGTTGATTCTCATCGCCGCACTCGTTCGCCTGGCCACGGCGCTCGACTGGATGCCCTGGCGCCTCGGAGTGACGACCACGACCGCCGCATGGGCGGGCGCCTTCGGGGTATTTCTTTGGATTTACCTGCCGATCCTGGTCGCCCCGCGCGCCGACGGCCGTCCCGGCTGAGCATCCCGCCATGCGACTGACACACCACGCCGACCTGGCCCTTCGCGTGCTCATGCACCTGGCGCTGAGCGGTGACCGCCGCGTGACGATCCAGGAGGTCTCCGAGGCCTTCGGCATTTCCCGCAATCACCTGATGAAGGTCGCCCATCAGCTCGCCGGCCTGGGCTACGTCGAGTCGACGCGCGGCAGCGGCGGCGGCATTCGCCTGGGTGCGGCCCCGGAGACCATGGTCATCGGGCGCGTCCTGCGCGACATGGAACCCGACTTCGGCCTGGTCGAGTGCTTCCGCCCGGAGAACCGCTGCATCATCACGCCGGCTTGCGCCCTGCCGCGCATGCTCGACGAAGCGCTGCGCGCCTTTCTCGACGTGCTCGACGGCTACACGCTTGCCGACCTGGTCACGCCCGAAATCGCGCCGGAAATGGCCCGCCTCCTGAAGCTCCGCATCGAATAGCCATCGAGTGCCCCATTAGCCGGCAATCGAGGGCGCGCAACGGTACAATCTCGCGCCATGGAACTGATCGATATCGGCTGCAACCTCACCCACGACTCCTTCGACGCCGATCGCGAGACGGTCATCGAGACCGCCCGCCAGGCCGGCGTGGCGCAGATGGTCGTCACCGGGGCGACGGAGGCGGGTAGCGTCCAGGCGCGAGAGCTGGCCGCTGAATGGCCCGGCGTCCTGTTCGCCACCGCCGGCGTCCACCCGCATCACGCCGAAGCGGTTACCGGCGAGAGCCTGAGCGTCCTGGCCGACTTGCACGAAGCGAACAACGTGGTCGCCGTGGGCGAATGCGGGCTCGACTACTTTCGCGACTTTTCCCCGCGCCCGGCGCAGCGCAGGGCCTTCGAAAAGCAGCTCGAACTGGCCGTCGACTGCGGCAAGCCGGTATTCCTGCACCAGCGCGATGCCCACGACGACTTCGTGGCGATTTTCCGCGAGTTTCGTCCGCAGCTGGCCGGCGCGGTCGTGCACTGCTTCACCGACACCCGCGATGCCATGCTGGAATACCTGGAGATGGACTGCCACATCGGGATTACCGGCTGGATCTGCGACGAGCGTCGCGGCCGGCACCTGAAGGATTTCGTGCACGAGATTCCCGCCGAGCGCCTGATGCTCGAGACCGACGCGCCCTACCTCAAGCCGCGCAACATGAAACCGAAGATCAAGACCCGCCGCAACGAGCCGCAGTGGCTACCCTGGATCGCCGGCACCGTCGCCGCCTGCCGAGGCACCAGCCCCGATCAGCTGGCCGAGGAGACCACCACCACGGCGCGGCGCTTCTTTCGCTTGACCGGCTAGTGGGCCATGCGGCCCCGACCTACACCGCCACGCATCAGGCGTTTTGGTCATTCGAAACTTCGGATTTCGAGTTTGTTTCGAATTTGGCGCTTGAGATTTGGTGCTTTCCCCGCGCTACGCCGCGGTAGCGGCCTGGCGGATGGTGGCCAGGCGGCGGGCCTGCATCTTGAGGCGGTATTCGAGTTCGCGGTAGCGCGTGGACAGTTCGGTCCGGCGCCACTTGTCACGAATCGCGGCCTTGCCGGCGGTGACGCGATCAGCCTGGACGGCCTGCCACTGCGCCACCGTGTCCTTGAACTGCTGATACTCGCGGTCGAGGGTTTCCGCCCAGCTCATGGCCGACGGGTCGCCGGACAGGCGCTCCTGCAACTCACGGAACTGGACCTGGAGCCGGGCGCGGCGAATCTTGAAGCGCGGCGTGCGCCGCAGTTCGAATGCCAGCCCCATCCATGAGGCCGCGGCGATCAGCCACTTGCCCGGGTCGAACTGCCACCAGCTGATGCCATTGCGGTAGTCCGCCTGGAAGGCGTGATGGAAGTTGTGATAACCCTCACCCCAGGTCAGCAGGGCAACAACGCCGCTGTCGCGCGCCGTGTTGTCGAGGTTGTGATTGCGCTTGCCCAGGGTGTGGGCGAGCGAGTTGATGAAAAACGTGCACTGCTGGGAAAAGGCCAGACGGAAGGCGCCGGCGAGCAGGACCATACCGACGATATCGCCCACGATCCAGCCCAGCAGCAGCGGCAGGCCCAGGTTCATGCCCCAGGTCAGCGGCCAGTAGTGGCGGTGCTGCCACCTCACGATCGGGTCGCGCTCGAGGTCGCGCACCTGGTCGAAGTCGATCTCGCTGGTGGGATAGCGGCGAAGCATCCAGCCCATGTGGGCGTGCCAGAAACCGGACTTGATCGAGTGCGGATCGCGATCGACGTCATCGACATGACGATGATGCACCCGATGGCGCGCGCACCAGATCATGATGGAGTTCTGCAGCGACTGGGCGCCGAATACGGCGAAGAACAGCCTCAGCGGCCAGGCGGCCTTGTAAGTGCGGTGCGACCAGAGTCGATGGTATCCGGCGGTTATGGACAGGCCGCTGAGCACCCAGAAGATCCCGGCAAACAACCAGGTCCATCCACTGAAACCGTAGAACAGGCCCCAAAGCGGCGCGGCGACGAAGCCGAGCACGGCGATGGCGATGAAGAAGGCCAGGTTTTCGTAAACCAGGCCGGGCTTTTGCTGAGTCATATGCTGCGTTGTTTCCTTGGGATTTCGGCTTCGCGTCGTTTCATGGTCGAGCGACCCGCCGAAACCCGAATTACTTGAAAAAGCGGATCGAGAGCGGATAAGGCCAGACTTCGCCCTCGGAAGCCTTGACCCCGCCGATGATCGGGAAGATCAGGCTGAGCAGGCCCAGCGCCATGAGCACGAGGATGCCAAGACCGAAGGCCAGAATGAGGATGCCGCCGATGATGCCGTAGATGAACGCGCTGATCATCCAGTTGAAGATCACGTAGCCGTGCGGCTGCAGGCCCGGAAGATCATCCTTCTTGAGAATGTAGATGACGATCGGAACGATCAGACCCGCCATGGGCACGACCAGGCCCGAGAGCATCGAAAGATGCAGGATCATCGCCCAGGTGTTGGTGTCTTTATCTCCAGCCGTGTCGCCGGACTCCGGGGAATACTCTTCGTTCATCTTGGGCTCCAGGTGATTCGGAATGGCTCGGCCGCGCTACTGGTTCTCGGTAGCGACCGAGATATTGCTGATGCCGACGACGTTGGCCGAATCGAGCACCTGCACCAGGGCATTGGTATTCGCATCCGGGTGTGCCGCGACGATCAGCGGCGACTGCGGGCTCTGGGCGAACTCGCGCTCGAGGTTGGCGCGAATGGCCTCGGGCTCCACGCGGCGCTTGTTGACCGTAACCATGCTGGCCTGGTCGATGCGCACGACGATCGGCAGGTCTTCGTCTTCCTGCACGGTCTTGGTGTCGCTGTCCGACGGCCTCGAGATATCCAGGCCCTGTTCGCGGACGAAGGAGGTGGTCACGATGAAGAAGATCAACATGATGAACACGATGTCGAGCATCGGCGTGATGTTGATCTCGGCTTCTTCCTCTGGGCGATGGCGTCTACGCATTTTGCAACGAAATCTCTGGCGAAAAACTGTAAGGTGACGAGAATACCGCAGGGACACCCCCTGCGCCAACTCCGGTTCAGGATTTTTTGTCGTTTCGGGTGGGTCGTTCCCAGTCGGGCACGCTGCGCTGCCGGGTCCTGGCGAGGGTAAGCTGGCCGTCGGGCGCATCCGAGGCAATCACGCTCCCGGCGCCGATTGTGGCATCACTCCCTATTCTGACAGGCGCGACCAGCGAAGAGTTCGATCCGATGAAGGCCCGGTCACCGATCACGGTTTGGTGCTTGTTGGCGCCGTCGTAGTTGCAGGTGATCGTGCCGGCACCGATGTTCGCATCTTTACCGACCTCGGCGTCGCCGATGTAGCTCAGGTGCGAGGCCTTGGCGCCAGCGGCCAGTTTCGCCTTCTTGGTCTCGACGAAGTTGCCCACCTTCACCCCCGCCGCCAGTTCGGTGCCCGCGCGCAGGCGCGCAAACGGCCCGACCGAGCAGGCGCCGGTCGTGCGCACGCCCTCGAGCACGCTCATCGGCTCGATCCGGGTGCCGGCGGCCAGGTCACAGCCGCGCACCACGCAGCCGGGCCCGATCACGACGCCGTCACCGAATCGATTGTGCCCTTCGAGAACCACGTTGACATCGATACAGACATCGCGGCCGCTGTACACCGGGCCGCGCACCTGAACCGATTCGGGATCGAGCAGCGTAACACCGTCGTCCAGCAGCGACGCGCGGGCGCGACGCTGGAAGACTTGCTCGAGCTCGGCAAGCTGGGCGCGGTCATTGGCGCCGAGCAACTCATCGGCGTGCTCTGCCACGACCGCGTCCACGCGTCGGCCCTCATCGGCCGCGTGTGCGATGCAGTCAGTCAGGTAGTACTCGCCCTGCGCATTGTCGTCGCTGATCCGGTCGATCCAGCCCGACAGCTCGGCCGCCTGGGCGCACAGCACGCCACTATTGACTTCCCGGATACGGCGCTGCTCGTCGCTGGCGTCCTTCTCCTCGCGGATCGCCACCACCCGGCCGTCGCTGCGAACGATTCGTCCGTAGCCGGTGGGATCGTCGGCGAGAAAGCTCAGCACCGCCAGGTCCGCATCGCTGTCGAGCAGTTGCGCCAGCGTGCCGGCGCGAATCAGCGGCATGTCGCCGGGAAGCACCAGCACGCGGGCCGCGGGATCGATCCCCGGCAGCGCCTGCGCCGTGGCATGACCGGTGCCGCGCCGCTCGGACTGCAGCACCCATTCGATGCCCTGCCCGTCGAGCTCGCCACGAACCTGATCGGCTCCCGCACCGATGACGACACGAATGGCGCCGGGCTCCAGCGCCCTCACCGCATCGACCAGATGCTGCAGCATGGCCTGCCCGCCGACCGGCTGCAGCACTTTCGGCCGGGCCGAGTTCATGCGCTTGCCTTCGCCGGCGGCGAGGATGATCACTTCCAGCATTGAAAACCACTACCCCTAGAAATCTGACGGCCAGTATATCGCTCGATGCGGAGCTCCGAGCCTGGGTTTCAGGGGGGAAAAGCGTACGGGGGCGATTTCAGAATAAAAAAGGCCCCGGGCGAGGGAGGACCCGGGGCCTGTACTCGGATCCGGTTTGGGGACTGTAACCGAATCCTCTTGGTTCGCCTAGGGAGGGAAGCGAACCAATACCATGCGCATGGTAATTAATCAGACCGGAGGCCACGCGCAAAAGTTCCAGAAATTCCGCCAATTTTCGAAAAAATTTTTTCCCTTTAAAATCAGTGGTTTAGTGAGCGGCTTCCCAATCAGGCCCGCTATTGGCTTCGACCAGCAATTCAACGTCGAGTTTCGCGGCATTCTGCATGCGCTCGACGACCCCCCGGCGTACCGATTCCAGCGCCTGTTCATCGACTTCCAGTATGAGTTCGTCGTGCACCTGCATGACCAGCCGGGCGGGCACGTCCTCGCCCTGGATCCAGTCGTCGACGTCGATCATGGCGCGCTTGATGATGTCGGCCGCCGTGCCCTGCATGGGGGCGTTGATGGCCGCGCGCTCGGCCGCCTGGCGGCGCTGCCCGTTGCGTGAGCGAATCTCGTCGGCCCACAGGCGTCGCCCGAACAGGGTTTCCACGTAGCCCTGTTCGCGGGCGCGCTGGCGAATGTCTTCCATGAAGTCGCGCACGCCGGTGTAGCGGTCGAAATAGCGGTCGATGTATTCCTGCGCCTCGTTGCGGGGCAACTCGAGCTGGCGCGACAGGCCCCAGGCGCTCATGCCGTACATCAGGCCGAAATTGATCGCCTTGGCCGCGCGTCGCCGGTTGTCGTCGACGTCGTCGACGGCCAGGCCGAACACCTCGGCGGCCGTGGCGCGGTGAATGTCCTCGCCGTCGGCAAAGGCGGCGAGCAGGCGCTCGTCGCCCGACAGATGCGCCATGATGCGAAGCTCGATCTGCGAGTAGTCGGCGGCCAGCAGCACCGTGCCCTCGGGCGCGATAAAGGCCTTGCGGATGCGCCGCCCCTCGGGCGTGCGGATCGGAATGTTCTGCAGGTTGGGGTCGGTCGAGGACAGCCGGCCGGTCGCGGCGACCGCCTGGTGGTAGTGGGTGTGGATGCGTCCGGTGCGGGCATGGATCCGCTCGGGCAGGCGGTCGGTGTAGGTGTTCTTGAGCTTGGCCAGGCCGCGATGCTCGAGGATCAGCTTGGGCAGCTCGTGGCCTTCGATGGCCAGTTCCTGCAACACGTCTTCGGCCGTGGAAGGCTGCCCCTTGGGCGTCTTGCGCTTGACCGGCAGGCCGAGCTGGTCGAACAGGATTTCCTGCAGCTGCTTGGGCGAGCCCAGGTTGAATTCCCGGCCGGCCTCTTCGAAGGCCGCATCGACCAGCTGGTCGAGACGCTTTTCGAGCTCGCGGCTCTGCTTGACCAGCACATCGGCGTCCAGCGCCACGCCGGTGCGCTCCATGCGCGCCAGAACCGGGATGAGCGGAATCTCCAGCTCGCGGTAGACGCGGCTGGGCCCCTCGAGCTTCTCGAGCTTCGGCCACAGGTGCTCGTGCAGCGCCAGGGTCACTTCGGCGTCCTCGCCGGCGTATTCGGCGGCGGTGGCGACCGGCACCTGGTCGAAGGTCACCTGGCTCTTGCCCTTGCCGGCCACCGCTTCATAGGACGTCGTCTGGCGGCCCAGATAGCGCGTGGCCAGGGAGTCCATGTCGTGGCGCGTGCCCGAGGAGTGGTAGGTGTAGGACTCGAGCATGGTGTCGTGCCGGATGCCCCCGAGCCGAATGCCGGCGCGTTCGAGCACGTTGAGGTCGTATTTCAGGTGCTGGCCGACCTTGGGCCGCTCCTCGTCCTCGATGATGCCGCGCAGGGCCTCGATGGCTTCCTCGGCGCTGAACTCGTTGTTCTGGTCGGCGTGCGCCAGCGGCACGTACCAGGCCTTGCCCGCCTCGACGGCGAAGGAAAAGCCCACCAGGTCGGCGTCGAGCGGTTCCAGGCTGGTGGTCTCGGTGTCGAAGGCGATCAGCTCGGCCGACTGCAGGGCCTCGACCAGGGCTTCGAGCTGCTTTTTGGTGGTCACCGTCTCGACCTCGAGTTCCCCGCCCGCGCCGCCGTGTTCGCCCTCGCCTTCGCTGTACTGCTTGAGCCAGGTCGAAAAGCCGAAGCGCTTGAGCAGCTCGACCATGCGCTCGCGGTCGGGCTCGGCGCGCTTGAGCGCTTCGAAGCCGCCCTCGAGCTCGACCGAATCGTCGAGTTCGACCAGCTCGCGCGAGAGCCTGAGCTGGTCGAGCCCGCCCCTGAGGTTGTCGCCGATCTTGCCGCCGATCTCGTCGGCGTGCTCAATCACGCCGTCGAGATCACCGTAGGCCTTGAGCCACTTCACCGCCGTCTTGGGCCCGACCTTGTCCACGCCCGGGATGTTGTCCGAACTGTCGCCGACGAGCGCCAGCAGGTCGCCGACGAGTTCCGGACCGACACCGAACTTCTCCTCGACCGCCCCGGGATCGTAGCGCTTGTCCTGCATGGTGTCCTCGAGCACGACGCCGTCGGTGACGAGCTGGGCCAGGTCCTTGTCGCCCGAGGAGATCAGCACCGGCTGGCCGGCCTCCCGAGCCTGTCGGGTGAGCGTGGCGATCACGTCGTCGGCCTCGACGCCCTCGATCACCAGCCGCGGCAGGCCCATGGCGTCGATCAGTTCGTGCAGCGGCTCGATCTGCCCTCTGAGTTCATCCGGCATGGGCGGACGCGTGGCCTTGTAGTCCGCATAGGTCTCGTGCCGGAAGGTCTTGCCCGGGGCGTCGAAGATGACGGCCACGTACTCCGGCTCGTAGTGCTCGAGCATGCGCCGCACCATGTTGGCCACGCCGAAGATCGCACCGGTGGGCTGACCGTCGCCGCTGGTCAGGCTGGGCAGCGCGTGAAACGCCCGGTACAGGTAGGACGAGCCATCGACGAGGCAGAGTTGGAACGGGTGGGTCATGACGAGCAGTTCGCAGCCGGTTGAAGGAGTCCGCACATGGTACTACTCCCGGCCGGCGGGGCTGCGTCCCGGCGCTTGCCCGGCCAGCACTTCGACGATTCGATCTTCCAGCCCCCGTTCGCCCCCGGCGAGTTCGCGGGTCATGCGCTCGCGATCCCAGTCGAGCACGATGCGGCCCTCGAGCAGCACCAGGACATGATCATGGAGGGATTCGACCACGGCCAGGTCGTGGGTCGCCATCAGGATGCTGCAGCCATGCTCGCCGCTCAGCTTCTTCAGCCAGCGCTTGAGCGCCAGTGCGCTGACGGGGTCGAGGGCATTGAGCGGTTCGTCGAGCAAGATCAACGGCGGAGGGCCGATCAGGGCCAGCAAGACCGAGACTTTCTGCCGGGTTCCGAGTGAACAGGCCATCAGCCATTCGTCCATCCAGGCGCTCAGGCCCAGGTCTTCGGCCTGCTGCCAGGTCGCCTCGGGCACCGCCGGCAAGCCGCGGCTGCTGGAGAACAACTCGAGACACTGGCGCGGCGTGAGCAGGCCGGGCAGCGCCTCCTGGGCCACCATGTAGCCAAGTCGCTGCCGGGCCTCGCGGGTATGCGAGTCGAGCGAGGCGCCGCAGACTCGAACGGAGCCGGCCGCCGGGGGGCGGAGCCCCGCCACGGTGGCCAGGAGCGTACTCTTGCCGCTGCCGTTGGGACCGATCAGGGCGGCACGCGCTCCGGGCTTCACGACGAGGTCGATGTTGCTCAGCACCTCGCGCCGCCCCAGGTCCACCGAGAGGCCGTCGATTTCCAGAATTCGATTCACGATACCTCCCTGCCGGCGCGGCGCAGCAGCCACGCGATCAGCACGCACCAGCCAACCGGCGCCATGAACGGTGCGCTCTGCGAGAACGTCAGCCAGACCAGCAGGACGGCCGCCGAGCGCAGTCCCGCAAAGCGCGCTTCGTGCCGCCAGGCCAGCGCGGTGGCCAGGTTGAGGCTCAGCACGCCGAACAGCCCCAGGCCGGCGACGACGGCGCCGGGGAAAGATAGGCCCACCGCGGCCAGCACCAGAACCGCCGCCAGCATGACGGCCAAAGCGGTCATCAGCGGCAGCCCGGAGACCTGGCGAATGAAGGCCCAGGGTGCTACCGGCAGCGCCCGAACCAGTCTGCTGGCCTGGAAGATGACCTGCAGGGTCGAGGACCACAGCTGGATGAGCTGCAGAAAGAACAGTCCGATAACCAGGGCGATGCCGACCTGGAGCGCGGAGGCGCCGGCCGGCATCAGGATAATGAGAAAGCCCAAGGACCAGCGCATGCCGGCTCGCCAGCAGCAGCTCCGGTAGTGCACCCATTGCCAGTAGGTCAGGATCGGAACGCTGTCGCGGGCCCTCGATACAGCCGGAGCGCGCGACACGGAGGATCGAGCGCTTCCGCGGCCCCGTCGCGCCAGCCCCGGCGCCAGCAGGGCGGCCAGGACCGGCGCCCCGACGGGCACGAGCCAGGCGACCGGCGTCGAGGTCACTTCCGGAGCAGCGTGTCGATAAACCGCGGCGACCGCCAGCGCCAGACCAAGCGACTCGAGCGCGGCCAGCCCCCAGCGACGCCGACGCGACCAGCGGTGCATGGCCCGCGGCATCTGCGGCAAGGCGGACAGCCAACCCGACCGCGCCTGATCGAGCTCGCGGCGGGTCGGCGGCACCTGGCTTGCCAGGCAAAGCAGGAAGACGGCCGCTCCCGACACGGCGGCGTGATCGGTCAGCCAGGCTGACAGGGTGTCCGCGTGCCGAGCCAGGGCGCCCGCAAGCAACGCCACGACCAGCGCCAGGGCGACCAGGCATGCAGCGGCCAGAAGGCTCGACAGGACCGGCCGGGACAGGAAATCGCGGACCAGGTTGACCCGCATGAATCGCCGCGATGCACGCACGGGATCATCGGCCGGACTCGGAAGAATCTTGAAATTGGGCATCCAATCCAGACTACGCCTTGGGCGCGCTCGTCGCCCGTGCCGATCGTCACGAAGCCGGTGCGCCGCCCGGATTCCTCGCCCTCTGGTAGACTCGAACAACACCTTGCCAAGAGGCCGCCCACCATGCGATATGCCCTGTTGATTCCGAGCCTGCTTCTGGCCTGGCCGGCCCTGGCCCAGGACGAGGCGCCGCCGTCCGACGCACCGCCGCCACCCCCGATTCGCGAGCCGATGCCACCGAAGGTGCAAGATCCCGACGAGCAGATCCAGCCGCAGGTGGTCATCCGGCGCGAGGACGACCGGATCGTGGAGGAATACTCTTCCGGCGGGTCCGTCTACATGATCCGCGTCACGCCGCTCGACGGCGGGCCGTCGTACTACCTGGTCGATTCCGACGGCGACGGTGTCATGGACGATCGCCACGACGGCATGGATCCGGTCAAGCCGGCGTACTGGAAGATCGCCGAATGGTGATTTTTTGGTTGGCTGGTTAGCTGGTTGGCTGGTTGGCTGGTTAGCTGGTTGGCTGGTTAGCTGGTTGGCTGGTTAGCTGGTTGGCTGGTTAGCTGATCGGCCAGAGTCAGGAAACCCTCCAGTGGCACCGTCTCGGCCCGAGCCGTGGGGTCGATGCCGGCGGATTCGATCGCTTTCTCGTCCAGTAGCCCCTTGAGGGCGTTGCGCAGGGTTTTGCGGCGTTGGCCGAAGGCGTGGCGGACGACGTCTTCTAACTGCGGCAGGCGGGCCAGCATGTTGTCGTCGAGCGCTTTCGGGATCATGCGGATGATGGCCGAGTCGACTTTCGGCGGCGGTCGGAAGGCACCCGGGGGCACGTTGAACAGTCGTTCCATGCGGCAATGAAAGGACGCCATCACGGACAGGCGGCCGTACTGCTTCGAACCGGGCCCGGCAACCAGCCGGTCGACGACTTCCTTTTGCAGCATGAAATGCATGTCCGTGATCACGTCGCGCCACCCGAACAGGTGAAACATGATCGGCGTGGAGATGTTGTAGGGCAGGTTGCCGACCACGCGCATGCCGGCTCCGGCCAGCGCGGCCAGGTCGACGGCCAGCACGTCGGCCTGGATCACTTCGAGCCGCTCCGGAAAGCCCAGGCGCTCGGGCAGGGCCGCGGCCAGGTCGCGATCGAGTTCGATCACCGTCACCCGCGCGCCAGCGTCGAGCAAGGGGCCGGTCAGCACGCCCTCGCCCGGCCCGATCTCGATGATGTGATCCGCTTGCTTCGGCCGGATGACCGAAACCAGTTTGCCGATGATGCCGGCATCGTGGAGAAAGTGCTGGCCGAAGCGCTTGCGCGGCCGGTGCGGTTTCATCCAGTGCGGCCCGAACCGGTCGGGCGCTGCATGCCGCGCGCCATGTTGATGGCGGCGCTGAGGCTGCCGGAGTCGGCCCGCCCCGTCCCGGCCACATCCAGCGCGGTTCCGTGATCGACCGAGGTGCGAATGAAGGGCAGGCCCAGCGTCACGTTGACGGCATGGCCGAAGCCGACGTGCTTGAGCACCGGCAGACCCTGGTCGTGGTACATGGCCAGGACAGCGTCGAACTCCCGCAGCCGGTCGGGCACGAAGGCGGTATCGGCCGGCAGCGGGCCGGTCAAGGCCATTTTCGGCGACAGTCGCTCGATCACCGGCTCGATGATCTCGATTTCCTCGCGACCGAGGTGGCCGCCCTCGCCGGCATGCGGGTTGAGCCCGAGCACGGCGATACGCGGGCGTGCCAGGCCGAACTGCTGCTGCAGACCGGCGTTAAGGATCTCGAGCGTGCGCGTCAGGCGCTCGGCCGTGATGGCATCGGGTACCTGCTTCAGGGGCAGGTGCGTGGTCGCCAGGGCCACCCGCACCCGGCCGGCTGCGAGCAGCATCACCACCTGCTCGATCCCGGCCTGCGCGGCGAGGAACTCGGTGTGCCCGCTGAACGCCACACCCGCCTCGTTGATCACGCCCTTGTGCACCGGCCCGGTGACCAGGCCGTGCACCCGGCCCGCCATGCAGTGGCCGGCGGCCAGGCGAAGGCACTCGAGCACGTATTCGGCGTTGGCCGGGTCGGTTCTGCCGGGCTCGACCGGGCGCGCGAGCTTGACCGGCAGGCAGCGAATGCCGCCAGTGGCGCCGGCCTCGATCGAGTCGAGCACCTGCACCGACGTATCCAGGTCGAGATCGGCAATCGTGCGATCAAGCAGATCGGGGTCGGCGACCAGGATCAGGCCGGGATCGAGCGCCGCGGCCCGGCAGGCCAGCTCGGGTCCGATGCCGGCCGGCTCCCCGGGCGTCAGGATCAGTTGCTCGAGGGCCATGGCGTGCGTTGTCTAAAGCCGGATTTCGACGAACGATTCGCTGCGCAACTGGCGCATGAACCGGTCCAGCTCTTCCTGGGATTTCTGCTGCGAGAGCATCTCGCGCGCTTCGGAGCGACGGACCTCGTCGGTGCGGTCGGTCTGGCGAACGTCGAGCAGCTTGACCAGGTGCCAGCCGCGCTGGCTCTGGAAAGGCTCACTGACCTCACCCGGCTCGAGCGAATCGACGGCCTCCTGGATCGGCTGGCCATAGCCGCCGGCGGGGAACCAGTCCAGCAGGCCGCCGAGGTTGGCGGTCGACTGCTCACTGGAATACTCGCGCGCCAGCTCGGCGAAGTCCTCGCCCTGCTCGATGCGCTGCTTGATGTCCTGGATCTGCTCGCGCGCTCTCTCGGGCGAGACCAGTTCCGAAGGGCTGATCACCAGGTGGCGGGCGCGATACTCCTCGATCATGACTTCGCTTCGCTCTCGCTCGTCGCGCAACTTGAGAATCACGAACCCGGCAGAGGTGCGCAGCGGCTCGGTGATCTCGCCAGGCTCCAGATCAGCGACGGCATCGGCAAACACGCTCGGCAGGGCGCTGGCGTTGCGCCAGCCCACGTCGCCGCCCTCGAGGGCATCCGGCCCCTGGGAATAGCTGATCGCGGCCGCCGCGAAGGCCATGCCGTCGTCGATCCGCTGAACCACCTCCTGTGCACGCGATTGCGCCTCGCGCACCGCGTCCGGGCCGGCCGAGTCGGGTACGGAGATGACGATCTGCGACAGCAGGTATTCCTGGCTGCTGAACTGCTCGGAAGCGAGCATGATATCGATCTCGGTCTCGCTGATCGGGTCCATCGAATTGACCACGCGCTGCTGCAACCTGGAGGTCACGATCTCGTTGCGAATCTCGCGCCGGAATTCCTCGAAGTCGATCCCGTCCTGCTCGAGCACCTGGCGCAGCTGCGACAGCGGCAGGTCGTTCTGCTGCGCGACGCGGTTGAGGGCGTTGTCGACATCCGAATCGGACACCCGGATGCCGGTCTGCTCGGCGCGCTGAACCTGCAGGCGCTGCATGATCAGGCGCTCGAGCACCTGTTCTTCCATGACGTTGCGCGGCGGCATGCTCTCGCCGCGGGCGCGCACCTGCTGCCCGATGGCGTCGATGGCCTGGTCGAGTTCACTCTGGAGAATCACGTCTTCCTCGACCAGCGCGACGATGCTGTCGATGGGCTCGCCCTCGGTCTGGGCGAGCGCCGCGAGCGGCAGCAGCATCATGACGGCGAGGGTTCGAATCATTGCCTGTTTCATTGCAAATCAGTGTCCTTGAAAATGATGTTCGTGCCTGTCACCGCCAGGACGGGCCGGTGAACAATTGATAGGGCGCTCGGCCGATGCTGCCCAGGCCCTTGAGCTCGAGCTCGACGAAGAACGCGGTGCGCTTGTCCGATTCGCGATCGCGAACCCATTCCCGGGCCGTGAAGCGAAGCGACCAGCAGCAGCTGTCGTACTCGATACCACCGAGCACTTCCAGTGTCTCATTTTCCTCGAATGAATACGTTACGCGGCCGATAAGATTGAGCTCATCGTTGATCGGGTAGCGAAAACGCATGTCCGCCTGGTCGACGCGATCACGGCGGAAACGGTATCCCAGCGCGACCTGGCGAGCATCCCGACCCTGCCAGTTGAGACCGAATCGCGCAACTTCGGTTTCATCGACCTCGTCGTCCCACTGCAGGCCGGCACTGAGCGCCAGCTGCCGCGCCGGCCGCCAGGTCATCTCCGCCACGGTGGCCGAACGGGAGCGCCGGTCCGGCTCGGCCTGGTCGAGCTGCACGCGCAGATCGCGGAAATAGACGATCTGTCCGACGCTCGCTTCGAGTCGGCTGAACCCGTCGTCGGCCTCCAGCAGCCGCGAGGTCAAGGCCAGCGTGAGCTGATTGGCGTCACCCTGGCGGTCGGGGCCGCTGAATCGATTGTAGTGGAACAGCTGGGTGAAGCCGAAGGTCAGCTCGCGCGTATCGAAATCCGGATAGTCGGCCTGGTCGCGGTAGGGCACGTAGAGGTAGTAGAGCCTCGGCTCCAGGGTCTGGATGCGGCCGCTGGACAGTTCCCGCTCGAAGGCCATGCCGGCATCGACGGTGGCGATCGGCGTGGTTCGCGTCAGGCTCGAAGCACCGGCCCCGTCGAGCTCGTAGGCCGTCGAGCGCAGGCCGACAGCGGGACGGATGTGCCATCCCGGCGCCACCAGGTCGTAGTGCAGTCGCGGAAACAGATCGACCCGCGCGCCGGTGGTGCCGACATCGCGTTCAAAGTAGACCGCCTCGCCGTCGAGGGAGAACCGGAACCGTCCGGGCAGCGGGCGATCGACATCGACCATGGCACGCGGCAGGCGGCGGTAGGGCTCCCGCGTCGGGCCCACGCTTTCGTCGAGCACCTGGAACGAGTCGGCCTGGACCTCCACCGACCAGTAACGCCCCGATCCACGCAGGCTGGCCGAAGAACGCAGGAACTGGATGGCGGAGTCGCGCAGGTCGCTGCCGAGATCGATGAAATACTCGTCGTCGCTGGCCCGCCGCAGGTCGAGCGCCGCCAGCCAGCCGGGAGCGGGCTTGTAGCGGTAGTCGAATTCGCCGTAGTAGCGGCCCTCCTCGGTGCGTCGGTCCTCGGGCAGCCAGTCGATGCGGAATTCACCGGCCTGCCGTGGCGTGAGAAAGCGATGCTCCAGCCCGAGCAGGGCGCCGCGCTTTTCGATCCAGCGCGCGGTCAGGGTGGCGTCCTGGTTGGGCGCGATGTTCCAGTACCAGGGCACGGAAACGTCGAAGCCGTCGTCGGCCGAGTAGCCGAATCCGGGATAGAGGAAGCCGCTCTTGCGACGATCGTCGAGCGGGAAACTCAGCCAGGGCGAGTACAGCAGCGGGAAGCCCTTGAACGTCAGCCGGGCGTTGCGGGCCGTTCCGACGCCCCGCTCGAGATCCATGTCGACGCTGGAAGCCTTCAGCTGCCAGTCCGTCTGCTCCGGCGGGCAGGTGGTGAAGTCGAAGCCTTCCAGCCGCGCGTGGTCGGGGTCGCTGAGCATCACGGAAGCGGCCGATCCGCGCGCCGTGGTGCCGGGGATCGCGTAACTGGCAGCCTCGAAGCGCCCGCTGCGGCCGCGGGTGTCGTAGGTCGCATTGGTCGCATCGACGTTGAGCCTCGGTCCACTGTAGAGCAGCCAGCCGGGAATACGCACGCTGCCGGTCGCGGGATCGTAGATCAGCTCGTCGGTTTCGAGCTGTTGCTGGCCCTGCTGCAGCCGCACGTCGTCGAGAAAGCGAACCTCCTCACCCGGCTGCGCCTGGAAACTCGCGGCCTGGATATCCGTCGCGCCCGTCTCGGCCCCGGGCGGGACCTCGGGAATGCGAAGCGGCGCCGGCGGCGGGCAGGCCATGGGCGCCTGCACCTCGCCATGGGCCGGCGAGGTGACCTGGGCCAGCGCCAGCGCGATCGCTGCAGACAGCAGGTAATGCGAGGACAATTCGAATTCCGTCGACGAAATAGCCGGTTAAGTTTGCACATCCCCCGCAATTGTTCAATGGCCGCCCTCGAGAAATTGCGCGCGTTCGGCCCGATCGGCCTCGGCCAGCGCCCGGGCACGCTCGTACAGACAGGGCAACCGGGCCTCGCACTCGCCCCGGTAGAGCGACTCGAAGGCAGCCACGCCCGACTCGTAGGTGGCCACCAGCGCGAGGTGGGCATTGTTGATCTCGCGAGCGACCCAGGCCTCGATGCGCCGACTGCCCTGCGCGCCGGCCAGCGCGCGAAGATCGTCTCGCAGGCGCTCGAACTCGCGCTGCTTCGCCGCCTCCAGCCGCGCGGCATCGCCGCCTTGTTCATAGACCGTGGCCAGGCGCTCGCGCGCGGCCAGCAACACCTCGGTCAACTGCCGGTCGAGCGCCTGATCGTCCCGCCAGCGGGCCAGGGCCGAGGGCTGGCCCCGCTCGGCCAGCCAGCGGCGGGCACCCAGGCGCCCCACGAAGGTCGCCAGCGCCTCGTTGAACGCCGTGTCGCCGCTCACATACAGCATCTCGTGGGTCAGCTCGTGAAAGATCAGTTCCGCCAGGCTCGCCTCGGGCAGCTCGAGCATGCTGTCGAGCACCGGGTCGGCAAACCAGCCCAGGGTGGAATAGGCCGTGGCCGGGAACACCGCCACGTCATGGTCCTCGGCCGCCAGCGCCACGGCCAGGGCCTCGGCGCGCTCGCGCCGGAAAAAACCGCGGTAGGCGAGACAACCAACCAGCGGGTAACACCAGGTTTCGGGCTCGATCGAATACGCCGGCGTGGCCACGACGTTCCACAACGGCGCGTCTCGTTCGAGATCCGCGTAGAGCGTGTAACTGCGGCTGTCGGGCAGGCCCAGTACCTCGATGGCGAACGCGCGGATATCGAGCACGGTTGCCAGGCGCTCGCGCAGGCGCGGCGAGGTGGCCGGATCTTCCATCAGTTCTGCGATATCCTCGCGCTTGGCCAGGATCTCGATCTGGCCGCGGGCGGCCTGCCCGTACCAGGCCACCGTGGCACAGCCGGCCAGCCCCGACAGCAGCGCCAACAGGAGCAGCAACTTGAACGACGACTGGTATCTGGACGACGACTTCTGGCGCAATTTCGGCTCGCTGATGTTCAACGCCGACACTTTCGCGCGCGGCTCACAAGAAGTCCAGCAGCTGCTCGCCCTGCTCGGCTCGGAACCGAAGACCGTGCTGGACCTGGGCAGCGGCCCCGGCCGTCACGCCCTGCCGCTGGCCGACGCCGGGCTTTCGGTCACCGCCGTCGATACCAGCCCCTCGCTGCTGAAGCAGCTCGAAGTGCGGCGCGGTGAGCGCCCCATCGAAATCGTCGAGGCCGACATGCGCCGCTTCGCGCGCCCCGGGGCCTTCGATCTCGTCATCGTCATGTGGACCAGCTTCGGCTACTTCACCGACGAAACGGACCATGCACGCGTGCTGACCAATATCCGCGAGAGCCTCCGGCCCGGCGGGCGCCTGGTGCTGGACCTGGTCGGTCTCGAATACTTGTGTCGCAACCTGCAGCCGGTCCACCTGACCGAGTACGACGACGGCCGCATCCTGGTCGAGCGCCCGGACCTGGTGGACAACATGACCCGCCTGGAGAACGAGTGGATGCTGATCGACGGCGACCAGGTCCATTACCATGAGTTCTCCCACCGGGTCTGGTCAGCCGGCGAGATCAGCGCCCTTCTGCGCGACGCCGGCCTGCGGATCGACAGTATTCACGGCGATCACGACGGCAGCCCCTACGACTTCGAATCCGAGCGCCTGGTCGTCATCGCCCGACGAGATTGAGCTTGGCCGTTCGCGAGCTCGGGACCGAATCAGCCCACGAGAATGCCGGCCCAACTGGCGTTGAGCAGCGACACCAGCGTGCCGCCGAGCACCGCCTTGAGTCCGAGCTGGGCCAGGTCGGATCGGCGCGAGGGTGAAATGCCGCCGATGCCGCCGATCTGGATGGCGATCGAGGCGAAGTTGGCGAAGCCGCACAGCGCGTAGGTCGCGATCAGGGTCGAACGCTCCGACAGTTCGCCCTGCATCTCGGTCAGCGCCACGTAGGCGACGAACTCGTTGGCGACGATCTTCTGTCCGATCAGCCCACCCACGGCCACGGCCTCGTCCAGCGGCACGCCGGCGAGCATCGCCAGCGGCGCACACACCCAGCCCAACAGCAGTGCCAGGTTCAGAGGTTGCCCGATCAGGCCTTCGAGCCCCGTAATCTGGCCGAACCAGCCCAGCGGGCCGTTGACCAGGGCGATCAGGGCCAGGAAGGCGAGCAGCATGGCGCCGACGTTCAAGGCCAGCTTCAGGCCTTCGCCGGCGCCGCCGGCGGCCGCCTCGATCAGGTTGGTGTGCGGCCGGTCGATGGCGGTGCGAACGGTACCGGCGGTTTCCGATTCCTGGGTCTCGGGCAGCAATAGCTTGGCCACCACCAGCGCGGCCGGCGCGGCCATGATCGACGCCGAGATCAGGTGCTTGGCGAAAAACGCCTGCTCGACCGGGTCGGACCCGCCGAGCAGCATCACGTAGGCGGCCAGTACGCCGCCGGCAATGGTCGACATGCCGCCGGTCATCAGCGCGAACAGCTCCGAGCGGGTCATGCCGGCAATGAAGGGGCGCACGACCAGCGGGGCCTCGGTCTGACCGACGAACACGTTGGCCGCCGTGGCCAGGGACTCGCTGCCGGAAACCTTCATGAACCGGGTCATGACCCAGGCCATCACCTCGACCAGCTTCTGCATGATGCCGATGTGGTAGAGGCAGGCCATCAGCGACGCGAAAAAGATGATCGTCGGCAGCACCTGGAAGGCGAAGATGAAGCCGAACTCGTCGGCGTCGGCCAGCGGCCCGAAGATGAACTCCGCGCCGGCGCTGGTGTAGCCGATCAGGGTGACGAACAGCTGCCCGAGCTGATCGAACAGCAGCTTGCCGAACGGCACCCACAACACGAGTATGGCCAGCAACAGCTGCAGCACCAGGCCGACGAGAACCGTCTGCCACGCAATGCTGCCGCGCGCCGACGACAGGGCCCAGGCAATGCCAAGCAGGACGGCAATGCCCGCCAGCCCGAGAAGACTCTGAATCAAACCGCTCGACTCCCTGAATATAATCTACATTGTCGCCGGGTTAATAACATCCTTGCAACGCCTCGCGCGCGCTGGCAGTTTGCAACCGCTGCAGTCTAAAATGCCCGCAAGGCCGACCGAAGCGCGTCCGTGGGCAAATCGACTGGCCGGATTCGGGCGGATAATTCGTTATTGGGGTACAGCTTTCATGCAGCCTGCCAATCCGATACGGGGTTGCAGTGCCGCAACACCAGGATCATTCCAGGAGGACACGACCATGAAATTGAGATTGATCGCCGGCCTGTGCGCACTCGGCATGCTGACCGGCTGCCCGGCAGCCGGCACCACCACCCAGGTCCGCGACAGCGGTTCCGGAGCCAGCATGGAAGAGGCCCGCGCGGCCGCCTACGACGGACCGCAGGCGCGCATCGCCGTGGCCCGCTTCGAGAACAAGGCCGGCAATACCGGTCGCTGGTACAACCAGTCCATCGGCGACGGCATGGCCGATATGCTGACCACCGCGCTGTTCAACTCCGGGCGCTTCATCGTCCTTGAGCGCGAGGCCATCGACGATTTGATGGCCGAGCAGGACCTTGGGGCCAGCGGACGCGTCAAGGAAGAGACCGCGGCCGCCATCGGCGAGATCGAAGGCGCCGAGTTGCTCGTGGTGGCGGCCGTGACGGAGTTTTCCGAGAACGCCAGCGGTACGCGCGGCTCCTTCGGCGGCGGTCGCATCGGCAAGGTCATCGGCGGCATCGCCGGCGGCTCGAGCAGCGCGCACATGGCCATCGACCTGCGCATCATCGACACCAACAGCAGCCGTGTCCTGGCCGCGACCAGCGTCGAGGGTGAGGCCAAGGACTTCGACATCGGCGGTGCTCTGGCCGGCTACACCGGCAGCCACGCCCTCGGCGGCTCGCTGTCGAGCTGGGAAAACACCCCGCGCGAAAAGGCTCTGCGCCAGGTCATCGGCAAGGCCGTCGAGGAAGTCGCCAGCCGCACGCCCCAGCGCTACTACCGCCACGGCGGCGGCGACCAGTCGGCCGGCTACCAGGCGAATAACTCCGGCGACAACGGCGGTGGCGGCGGCACGGGTGAACGCGTGGTCATCACCGCCAACTCGCTCAACGTGCGCTCTGGCCCCAACGGCGACAGTTCGGTTCAGTACAGCCTCAGCTCGGGCGCCATGGCCGACGTTGTGGCGCGCGCCGGCGACTGGATCCAGATCCGCGACAGCGAAGGCCGGACCGGCTGGGTGGCGTCGGAGTTCACGCTGGACGTGCAGTAAGACGATTCGATCCCTCCCAATGCGATCGACTCGGGCCCCGCTTCGGCGGGGCCTTTTTGACATAAGGCCGGGTCGCCTTGGTGTTGATCGAGACCACACCGCCGGCGAATAAAGGCCGCTGACGCGGCGTTGGTTGGTTTGACGCCACCGGTCGCTTTGGTGGCCTCGACAAGTCAACGGCGTTTCGCCCGGCCTGCTTCGCAGGCGCTTTCGGCGAGTACCTTTTTTCCAAAGCGAAAAAAGATACGAAAAAGCGCTTTTCAAAGTCAAAGTCCCACGATCCGGGGTTTCAGGACTGGAACCGGGAGCGGGCTGGCCCCTTCGCGGAGCGGGCTTCGCGAAGACTCGGTCGGAGGATCCGGTGGCGCTAGCAGGAATGGGGCGAAGCCCGCACGAGAACGGCTCGGCTTCGAAGGTGGCGCGCTGCGCGCGCGGGGGCTTGATCCAGGAACGTAGGATGCGTGGAGGCCCGTAGGGCCGTAACGCATCGGCCGATGAGTTGCGCTTCGCTCCACGCATCCTACGCTTCTCCACAACCGCGCAGATGGCGCGCGCTCAGCGCGCGGGGGTCAATCCGGAGCGCAAGCCCGGGATCCCTCCCCGGGCCACTTTCGGAAACGATCCAGGGCACCACGCGACCAGCCGGGCCCTCGCGAAGCCCGCTCACCGAAGGGGCCAGCCCCCACAGTCACCAAGCTCCTGAGATAACAGAGCGTTGGACTTTGAAATTGAAAAGCGATTTTTGGTGCCTCAACCAACGAGAACGGGGTTGGTCGTCGCTTTGGAAAAAAGGTACTCGCCATCAGCCTGCGAAGCAGGCGGGCGAAACCGCCTTTGACTTGTCGAGGACGCCATGGCGACCGGTGGTGCCAATCCCTAAGGGGTCAGGATTCACGGATCAGCCGTCCACGCGATCACGCACTGGAGCGTGTCGCCACCGGCATCGTCAATCGAACTGATCCCGAATCCCGGGCAGCCAGGGCTTGACGGAGTCCTCCGCCCGGCGCGTGGCGTTGAGCGCGGTGAACTCGATTTGCTCGACCGGCGAGGTGCCCATCTGCCGCAGCTCGTGCAGGTCGTAGGTGACGGCTTCGAGCTGCGCGATGTAGGCGGTCTCGACGCGGTTGTAGTACTGCAGCTCGCGCTCGCCGGCCGGCAGCGCGCGGGCCACCACGACATAGCGGGCCCCGGCCTCCCGGGCCGGGTCGGCGAGGCCGGCGAGATCGAGTTCTTCGCCCTGGATGTAGTCGCGGTAGCCGCGCACGAAGCTGCGCTGAACGAGCGGATGCGAGCCGCCGCGCAGGGCGGCCTCGATCTCGCGCACCATGGGATCGGCGATCACCGGATCGCCCAGGCCAATGACCACCACGCCGCGCGGCGGCGGCGCGGCCCGTTCAGGCGGCTGGGAGCTCGTCGCGGGCGCGGCCGTGGCGACCGTCTCGCTGTCGGCCATCGCCACCTGGCGATCGTCCTCGACTTCCTCTTGCGCCGGTTCGGGCTCGCCGGCGACCTCCGGCGTGACGGGCGAAGGTTCCGGGTCGTCGTCGGCAGCAGCCAGGTCGTCGGCATCCGGCGCGGAAGGCGCGGCCGCGTCGCTGCCCTCGGCTGCATTCGATTCATCGTCCGTCTCCCGGGTGTCAGCACTGCCGGAACCGTCGTCCGACCCGTCTGTCAGGGCCTGTCCAGCGCGCAACGAAGCCGCAGCATCGGCCGGCGCGCCCTCGCCCTCCCGGGAAGCCCCGGCCGCCCGGGATTCACCCGAATCCGCTTCGACTTCGACCTCGGCCTCTTCTCCGCCGGGCAGCCAGGCCGTCACGCGATTCCAGGTGGACGGATCCAGCCGGGCCAGCCCGAAGCCGGCCGCGCTCAGCGCCAGCACGAGCACCAAAAGTAACGCGACCAGGCGGCCCCGCCGCTTGGGCGCCTTCGTCTGCACCGGCACGGGATGGCGCCCCTCGGTCTGGGTCTGGACGACAGCCGTGGCCTCAGCCGCGCGGTCGATCGTCGCGGTCTTTGCGGACATTCGCCCGGTCGCCAGCGCTGCGGTGACCTCTCGCTCGGCCGTCGACGGCCCGGTGTCGCCGCGCTGGACCGGTCCGGTGCGGCCGGTCTTGAGCGGCGCCATCTCGGCCAGCATGGCCGACCAGTCCGAAAAACGATTCTCCGGCTGGATGGCCAGCAGCTTGCGCAGGATATCGATCACGCGTTCGTCGGCCTTGCCTTCGAGCGCAGACAGGTCCGGGAATTCACCCCCGGCAAGCTGTCGGAAGGTGTCCTTGAGGTCGCGCCCGGGCATCAGGCGCTCGCCGGTCAGCATCTCGTACCACACCGCGCCGAGCGCGAACATGTCGCTTCGCGAGTCCACCGGCCCGCCGCTGAGCGCCTCGGGCGCCAGGTAGCCGGGCGTGCCCATGATGGTCTTGCTACCGGCGTCCGACTGCTCGGCGGCGACGCAGGCGATACCGAAATCGGTCAGCACCGCGCGGCCGCGCCGGTCAATCATGATGTTGCCCGGCTTGACGTCGCGGTGGACGATGCCCTCCTCGGCCGCGGCCGACAGCGCATTGGCCGCCTGTTCGGTCATTCGCCGGGCCATTTCCGGCGAGCACTGCCCCTCGCGGTCGATGAAATCGGCCAGCGATTCGCCGTCGACGTACTCCATGACGAAATACGGCTTGCCGTCGTGCTCGTCGGCGACGTAGATCTGGGCGATATTGGGATGATTGAGCGCGGCGACGCTGCGCGCCTCACGCAGGAATCGGGCAACGACGATTTCGTCGGCGCTGAGCTCGTCGTTCAGGCACTTGATGGCAATGAAGCGCTCGAGCTTGGGATCGAGCGCCTTGTAGACCACGCCCATGCCGCCACGGCCGAGCTCGCTGATGATGTGATAGCGTCCGAGAACTTCGCCCATATCCGTCACCTCCCGGCTGGATGGGTCGCCGCGGCCGGCGCGATTGCCGCCCTTTCGGCCGAATATATCAAACCTAACGGTGAATCCGTCCTGAACCGGTCATCGGTCGACGCGCGCGCTGGCGCCGTTGACTCGGCTTGGCTAACATGGCATTTAAGGCCGAGTGAAGCGGACAGGGCGCCAGCGGCACGGCACCACACTCATTCGAAACGATCCGAGAAAACCAGATCCAGGCTTTCTCTGAACAGGTAGACGGCGCCGCTGTTGATGCCCTCGTCATCGACGAACGGCGCACCGACCACCAGGCGATTGCCGTCGAGCGCGCAGGCGGCTCCAAAGCGATCACCGGCCGATCCGTCCGCAACCTCGATCTGAGTGATGCCGATCTCTTCCACTTCCGCCCAGCCGTGCTCGGGATGGGAGCGCAACACAGCCGCGGCGCCACGATTGCTGTCACCTTCGACCGGTTCTTCCGCACCTCCGGCCAGCACGGTTTCACCCGCACTATCGATAGCCACCGAGTTCGACGCACCCATCGCGTCGAGGCCCGCATACCTTCCGCGCTGGCCCCAACCGGCAAAGTCCGTTTCGTAGATCACCACGAGGCCCTCGCCCACATTGCCGCCGTTGGCTGCCCCGATGGCCGCCACGGATCCGTCACCGTCGATATCGAGGCTGCTCCCGAACAGCGCGCCGGCCTGTCCATCGGTGTCGATCAGCTTGGCGTCCTCGTTCCAGAACCCCGTATTCAGATCCCGGTGATAGACGTACGCCGCACCGCGCTCGTCGTCTTCCGCGACCGTGGCAAAGTGAGCACCGACCAGCGCGTAGCCGTTGATCTCCAGCGGGTCGTCACTGAGCGCGGTCGAGAACCCGAAGCGATCGCCGGCCGCGCCGTCGGAGGCCTGGATCATGGTGATCAGTTCATACTGATCCTCCTCCAACCCGAACAGGAAGGCCGCACCGCGTTCGGCGTCGCCGGAGACCGTGCGGCCGGGCGCACCCACCAGCAGCACATCGTAGGACTGCGCCGAGGCACTCACGCTGGTTCCGAAGCGGTCGCCGGGCGCGCCGTTCACGGTCAGCTTCTGAACCTCCGTCCAGGCGCCACGACCGTCGGAGCGGATGTCACGAGCGAAGACGTAGGCCGCTCCCTGTTCCGCCGTGCCGTCGTCATCCGCCTCCATCGCTCCGACGATGGCCAGGTCGCCGCCGGCACCGAGCGCGACGCTGGTCCCGAAACGGTCGCCGTCGTGACCGTCCGAGGGCGTCAGCCTGGCCTCTTCCAGCCACTGGCCAGTGCCCTCCTCGTAAAAGTAGACATAGGCAGCCTCGGCACCCTGGGCACCGACCAGGGCGGTCGATCCGACCTTGTCCATGGCCGTCCCGAACAGGTGCAAGTCCTCGGCATCGGACGCCAACAGCCGGGCAGTCTGTTCAAAAGCCGGGCCCCCTTGCGGGGCAATCTCCGTTTCTGCCGCAAGCGCCAGCGGCATCAACACCATGGTGATCAGGGGCAATTTGTTCATGATTCCTCCGTTTCCGTCAAGAATGAACGCCGGTCCGGGAGGCGGATCGGCGAGCTTGCCGGGTGAAACGGGAGGGTCGCTGCTTGCCCGCCAACGATCGACGGGGCCGAGGGCGCAGCGGCTCGGCCGGGGTCAGTCGACGTCGACGTAGACGCTGACCTCGCGCGTCGCGCGGAAGGTGATTTCGGGGTGGCGTTCCTCGGCCAGCTGCAGGTTGACCCGGGTGGGCGCGAGGTAGACGAGCTGGCCGCCGCCGTCCTCAGCCAGATGGCGTTCGTTCTTGTCCCGGAACTTGTCGAGCGCGCGCTCGTCCTCGCAGCTGACCCAGCGGCAGGTGGCGACGTTGACCGGCTCGAACACGGCTTCGACGTTGTACTCGGCCTTCAGGCGGTAGGCGACGACATCGAACTGCAGTACGCCGACCGCACCGAGCACCAGGTCATTGCCGAACAGCGGCTTGAAGAACTGCGTGGCACCCTCTTCCGACAGCTGCGCCAGGCCCTTGGTCAAGGCCTTGAGCTTGAGCGGGTCCTTGAGCTGCACGCGACGGAACAGCTCGGGCGCGAAGCTCGGGATGCCGGCAAACTGCAGCTTCTCGCCCTCGGTGAAGGTATCGCCGATGCCGATAGTGCCGTGGTTGTGCAGGCCGACGATGTCGCCGGGATAGGCGTACTCGGCCGCGGCGCGCTCGTCGGCCATGAAGGTCAGCGCGCCGTGCGTGCGCTGCTCCTTGCCGAGGCGTACGTGGTGCAGCTTCATGCCCTTCTCGAAGCGACCCGAGCACACGCGCATGAAGGCCATGCGGTCGCGGTGGGCGGGATCCATGTTGGCCTGCACCTTGAACACGAAGCCGGTGCACTTGTCTTCCGAAGGCTCGACCGAACGGCCGAGGGTGGCGCGCGGCTGCGGCCGCGGCGCCCGCTCGACGAACTCGTCGAGCAGGGGAATGACACCGAAGTTGTTGAGCGCCGAACCGAAGAACACCGGCGTCTGCTCGCCGGCGAGGTAGCGGTCCAGGTCGAAGTCGTGGCTCGCACCCTTGACCAGCTCGATCTCGTCGCGCAGCTCGTCGGCCATGTCGCCCAGGGCCTCGTCGGCCTCGGAAGAATGCAGGCCGGCGATGATCTTCGGCTCCTGGCGCATGTAGTTCTTGCCCGACTCGTAGAGATGGATCTCGTCGCGAATCAGGTGGTAGATACCCTTGAGCCGCCGCCCCATGCCGATCGGCCAGGTCACCGGCGCGCACTCGATGCCCAGCACTTCCTCGACTTCGTCGAGCAGCTCGATCGGCTCGCGGCCCTCGCGGTCGAGCTTGTTGATGAAGGTAAAGATCGGGGTGTCGCGCATGCGGCACACGTCCATCAGCTTGATCGTGCGCTCCTCGACACCCTTGGCGCAGTCGATGACCATCAGCGCCGAGTCCACGGCCGTGAGCACGCGATAGGTGTCCTCGGAGAAGTCGGCGTGGCCCGGCGTGTCGAGCAGGTTGACGATGCTGTCGTGGTACGGGAACTGCATCACCGAGGAAGTGATCGAGATGCCGCGTTCCTTTTCCATCTCCATCCAGTCGGAGGTGGCGTGGCGATCGGCCTTGCGCGACTTCACCGACCCGGCAAGCTGGATCGCCCCGCCGAAGAGCAGGAACTTCTCGGTCAGGGTCGTCTTGCCGGCATCGGGGTGCGAGATGATCGCGAAGGTGCGCCGGCGCTCGATTTCGTCGGTCAGTCGGGTCATGGCGATGCAATCAAGGGAAAACAGGCCATTATACCGGCGCAAGCCCCGAAAGCGCGTACTCGCTCGACAAGGACGCTTGCCGGAAGCCTGATTTTTATGCTCGAGGGGGGGTGGTAGCATGCCAATGAAGGGCAAGTTGGCATTGGCAAGGAGTAGCCCATGGGCGTCCGTCTTCACCTGGTTCGAACCGCACTGGCGGCAGGCGCGCTCGCGCTCAGTCCGACGCTTGCAGCACTGTCGCCGCCGCCACCACTGCCCGTCGACCTGCTCACGGATTTCTACGAGGCCATGAACGGCGACGATTGGCACCGCAACGACGGCTGGCTGGACCCCGAGGTCGACGTCTGCGACTGGTACGGCATCAGCTGCATGACCGAGTCGCCCGCCACGGGTGGCTACGAGTGGATCGGGCGCATCAAGCTACCGGACAACAACCTGCAGGGGGAACTTGCCGCTGAACTGCAGGAACGCCTGTGGACCTACGGTCCCGCGTCCACCCCAAGCCGCGAACTCGATCTCAGCGGTAATGCCATCAGTGGGGAGTTCACTTATTTTCCCTGGGGCACCGAGGACGTGAACCTGAGCGGCAACCTGCTCAGCGGCAGCTTGCCCGAGCTGCCCGCGGAATTGCCCGAAATCGAACTCGAGCGACTCCGACTGTCCCGCAACGACTTTGACGGCGCCGTTCCGGCCAGCTGGGAGCGCCTGCGGCTTCGCCGGCTCGAACTCGCCGACAACCGGCTCGATGGCGGCGCCTTGCAGGCCTTCGCCGCCATGCACGGTTTCAGCCAGAGCTTTCTCTACCTCAACGGCAACCGGTTCAGCGCGGAGCTGGGCGAGGACATCACGGCCGCGGGAGGACTCGCCGAACGCGGGGACACGAACGTCGGCGCCGGGCTCGACCTGTGCTACAACGATTTCATCGTCGATGCTCCGGAAGTGCGCGAATGGATCGCCGCGCGCCACGTCGGCTCGAGCGACTTCGAAACCTGCCTGGGCCGGCAACGAGTGGCTGTCGACGCCACCGTCAGCGGCAGCTGGTTCCACCCCGACCGCGCCGGCGAAGGCGTCTCGCTGATGCTGCTCGACAGCGGCGCGCCGCTGCTCTACAGCTTCGGCTTCGACACCGACGGCCGCCAGCAGTGGCTGTTCGAACTGGGTGCGATGGGCGACCAATGGCTCAGATGGGATCCGCTGCGCGAAACCCGGGGTCACTTCGGCGAGGGCGTCGCAACCAACGAAGACTACCGCTTCGTTCGCTCCACGGGCCGCTTCCGCGCCGACCGGGTCGGCGTCGACACGCTCAGCCTGCATCGGCACTATTACGACCTGCTCGCCTGCGGCGCCTGGGGACCACAAGAACAGCCCGGGCCGGGGCTATGTCCGCCGCCGCTGATCGACGACCGCCTCGACTACCAGCGCCTGTCGCGACTGGCCGGAACGACTTGCGACAACGGCAGCGGCTACCAGCAGTACTCCGGCGCCTGGTATAACCCGGAGCAATCCGGCGAAGGCTTCCTGATCGAGGTCATGCCCGACGATCGCGCCGTCGTCTACTGGTTTACCTACAAGCCCGGCGACTCCGGCGAGCAGGCCTGGATGACCGGCAGCGGCGAGATGGCATACCTCCTTCCCGTAATGCCGATCTTGCCGTCGCCAAATCCCGACCTACTCGAGGTCACGCTTTATCAACCCCAGGGTGCGAGCTACGGCCCGGACTTCGACCCGGCCGACGTCGACCTGGTCGAATGGGGCGAATTGTCGATCGACTTCGGCGAAGCGGGCACCGCCGAGCTTCACTTCGACAGCTACTTCGACGAATACGGCTCGGGCGAGTTTCCAATCGAGCGCCTGGCCCGCCCGATGCTGGCCGAGTGCGAAACAGAGACAGTCCAATGACCAAAACCGCGACGCTGCTTTTGACTGCAGTACTCACGTCGGCTACAGCGAACGCACAAATCGCGCAGGACGAGCGCGAAGCGCTGATGCGGTTCTACTACGCCGCAGGCGGGGACAACTGGGCCGAGGACGCGAACTGGCTGGGCCAACCCGGTACCGAGTGCAACTGGTTCGGCGTGCACTGCGCCGCTCCCGCCGGTCAGACGCCCTTCGTGATTCGCCTGGTGTTGCCGGACAACGACCTGGCCGGTGGCCTGCCCGACTCGCTGGCGGAGCTGGACCGTCTCGAAACTCTTGCCCTGGGCGGCAATCAACTCTCCGGAACGGTTCCAGCCGATCTGTGGGCACTGCCGTCACTCCAGACACTCGATCTGAATCACAATCTGTTGTCCGGCCAGACCCCTGCATCGATCCTGGCCTCGGGAGCGCAGCAAGGCACGCCCCTCACGTCGGTCGATCTGTCCGGTAATCAACTGACGGGCTTCGATTCAGGAGCCGTTCCCGAGCCGCCCCTGACGCCCGAGATCGAGCTGCGACTCGACGACAACCTCATTGACTACCTGCCGCCGCCGGCCTGGCGGGCCACGGGTACCATCCGTGTCCTGAGCATGTCGGGCAATCGGATATCCGGCAGCGTGGACCTGTCCGACGCCTGGCCCGGCTTAGAGTGGCTTGACCTGTCGGACAACGCCATCTCGGCGGTGTTGGCAACGCAAGGCGATGGACCGACCGACCTGTCCAGGCTGGCTCTGGCGGGCAACGGGATTGATGACTGGCCCGAGCTACTGCCGACCCTCGACAGCCTCTCCGAACTGGACCTGAGCGACAACGCGCTGGCCGGCGAACTGCCCGAATGGTTCGACCAGCTCGATCTGGACAGACTCGACCTCGACCACAATCGGTTGACCGGACCGATCGCAGACGTCTTTCAGGGCATGGACCTGGACGGCTATCCGATACCCAGTCCGCCGTTCGGGGAGTCGGGACTGCACCTCCACCTCGCCAACAATTCATTCTCCGGGCCGTTGCCCGACATCGACTTCGTCGGATTCAACAGGCCCCAGGAAGCCGGCAACTCCGAATTCGGGCTGGACTTGTGCTTCAACGATATCGACATGCCCGGCGATGCCGTGCTCGATGCCATCGCTCCGGTCCATCGCGGACAGGACCTGGCTGCCTGCCTCAAACGAAGCCAGGCGACGCTCGGCCCCGATATCAGCGGATCCTGGTATGCGCCATCGCGTTCGGGCGAAGGCACCACGATGATGATGCTCGACGACGGCAGATTGCTTCAGTACTGGTTCACGTTCGGGGCCGGCGAGGGCCTCGTCACTCCTCGACAGCGCTGGTTCGTCGGGTTGACGGAACCGGCTTCGACCTCGGCCGAGTTCCGGCCGCTGATCACGACTTCCGGGGGGCGATTCGGGATGGGTCTCGCCGACGGCGAATCCAACCCGAGCAGCACCTGGATACGCCAGAACCGAATCGACCAGGACACGCTTCACTTTCTCTACGACTACCGTGGCGGAGGCATTTGCATCACCGGCGGCTGCAGCGTTATAGCGGACTCCGATCGCTTCGACCAGACCCGCCTGAGCCGGCTGGCCGGAACGACCTGTGATACGCAAAGCCCGTTCCAGCAGTACGCCGGCGCCTGGTACAACCCGGAGCGCCCGGGCGAAGGCTTCATCGTGGAAGTCCTGCCGGAGGATCGGCGCATGGTGATCTACTGGTTCACGCACACGCCAGACGAGACCGGCCAGCAAGCCTGGATGACGGGCGACGGGCAGTTCCAGGACCCGAACCTGATCAGCGACCCGCCACCGCCGCACGAACAACAGGTCGACGTCTTGCTGGCTCAGCCGCAGGGTGCCTATTTCGGCGCCGAGTTCGAGTCCTCGGACGTCGAGGTCATCGAGTGGGGCGAACTCAATATCCAGTTCAACGACGAGAACACCGGCCACGTCTACTGGGACAGTACAGTCGACGGCTACGGATCGGGAGACTACCCGATCGAGCGTCTCGCCCGGCCGATGCTGGCCGAGTGCCCGCAAGGAGAAACGCAATGATTCTCACAAGCCCCAAGACGATCGGCATCGTGGCGCTGACCCTGGCGCTGAGCGCGCCGGCCGGCGCCAGCGTCACCGATGAAGAGCGCACCGTCCTCGAGGCCTTCTACCAGGCTGCCAACGGCGACGAATGGCACCGAAACGACGGCTGGCTGCAGCCCGGCAGCGATCCCTGCGACTGGTACGGCGTGGAATGCCGGTTTCGGGGTGACCTCGCTCGCGACCTCGTGCACAACCTGGACCTGCCCGACAACAATCTCTCCGGCACGCTGGATACCCGCATCTTCGAGATCGTCCACGATCGGCTGGATCTCAGCGACAACCGGCTGGGCGGGCCGCTCGATGAACTGCCGGGCTCCCCCGGCCGGGTCGACCTCTCCAACAACCGCTTCGAGGGACCGTTGCCGACCGAATCGAGCGCCGTGGCGGGCCAGATTTCCGGCGGGCCGCCGAGCAGTAACTGGTACCTCGACCTGTCGCGCAACGACTTCGAAGGCGAGGTGCCACCGGAATGGCCGCGGCGGGTCTGGCTGAACCTGGCCAACAACCGCCTTGAGGGCCTGCCGCTGGCGTTGCTGGAAGGCCCCGGATTCCCCTTCGGACAGTTCCTTGACCTTTCTGACAACCGCTTCTCGGGCGAATTACCGACCGGCCTTTCGGAAGGCAACTTCATGCCGCACAACGGCCCCGGCCGCTGGGGTGGCGGCATCAACCTGTGCTGGAACGACTGGCTGGTGCCCGAGAGCGTCGAGTTTCGCGATTGGCTCCGAAGCCGCCACGTGGGCGGAGAATTCGAGAACTGCCTGTCGGACGAACGCCAGCCCATCGATCCCTCGATCAGCGGCAGTTGGTACGACCCGTCCCGCAGCGGCGAGGGCATCGCCGCTCACATGCTCGACAACGGCACGATGCTCAACTACTTCTTCACCTTCGACGAACACGGCCGCCAGCAGTGGTTGGTCGGCGCGCAAACCGCCGACGAGCACAGCGCATCGTGGCGCGAACTCCTGCGCACCCGGGGAAAGTTCGACACGGGTCTGTCGGATGAGGACCCGGAGGCGATCGAGTATCGCGGCAGCTTTCGCATCGACCGGCTCGACAGCGACCGTGTCCGGGCGGAACGCGTCTACATCACCGACGAGACCTCCAACATCTGCCTGAGCCCCTACCCGCCCCCGCTCAACTGCTTCGGCGACAGCCTTTCCGATCGCCGCGAGTACGAGCGCGTGTCGCAGCTGGCCGGCACCACCTGCGACAACGGCAGCCTTCACCCGCCATTCGAGCGGGTTTCCGGCGCCTGGTACAGCCCGCAACGCTCGGGCGAGGGATTTCTTGTCGAAGCGCTACCCGACAACAGCGCTGTCGTCTACTGGTTCACCCACAAACCCGACGATTCAGGCGAACAAGCCTGGATGGTCGGCCAGGGCACTCTGGAAGACCTGGGAATCTTCTCGAGCCCGCCACCCGAACATCCCTACCGTGCCACCATCGATCTGCACCAACCGGTCGGAACGCGCTACGGCGAAGCGTTCGATGCCGAGGAAATCGAACTCGTAGCCTGGGGCCAACTGGAACTGCGTTTTGGACCGGAAGGTGACGGCCATGTCTACTTCGACTCCAATCTTGACGAATACGGCTCCGGCGACTACCCCATCGAGCGCATCGCCACCCCGCAGCTGGCCGACTGCGACTGAAAGACCGAAAGACAGAAAGCTATGGAATCGCCAGCCGTTGCCCCGGCCTCGGGGCAACGGCCTGGCCGTTCTCCCCCTCGAATTCGAACGGCACCGAAGTCAGCTCCATATCGCGGTTGACCTGCACGGCGAAATGCAGGTGCGGGCCGGTGCTGTAGCCGGTGTTGCCGGAACGTCCGATGCGATCGCCGCGTTCGACGCGCTGGCCCTCGCGCACGAGCACGCCCCCGTAGTCGAGGTGGGCATAGAGCCCCATGGAGCCGTCCCCGTGCAAGATGCGCACGTAGTTGGCGCGCGGCCCGTCGCGTTCGAGATCGTCACCGGCACCGTGAAAATAGCGGGCAACGGCCATCACGACACCGCCCCGGGCCGCGTGGACGGGCGTGCCCGTGGGCATCTGGATATCGACGGCATGAAGTCCGGACGGGCTGTTGTGACTGTACTGACCGCCGAAGGCCTGGCCGATGCGAAAACGCGTGCCCGATGCGATCGGCGCGCGATACGGGCGCGCGGGTTCGTGCCGGGCGCCGATATCACCGGGAACGCCGGATGTCTCGAAGCGGTAGGACCAGGACCGGCCCTTCTCCAGCGGGCCGATGGTGACCAGCTCGCGCTCCTCGAGCCCGTCGAGCACGAATCTGGCCGGCAGACGCGGCTCGGTGACCACGTTGCTGGCCTCGACCAGCGACACGCGCACCGTCACCGGACCGTGAGTACGATTGCGAAACAACCAGACCGGATCCCTGTCCGTGCCCGTCCTGAGCACGTCGACCATTTTCTGCGGCTCGGCCTTGGCCCGCTGAACGGTCACCTCGCGCTCGGTCACCGGCTTGCGATCGGTAAAATGCTGAATCCCGTCTTCGTCTTCCCAGATATAAATCGTCTGGGCCCCGAGGCCAAGAGAAAGCAGCCCCGCGCAGAGCAAGACGCCAAGCCGCAACGTCGGGAGATTAGCTGTCATTGGTCTGTGGCCTGTGGTCCCTGGTCCCTGGTCCCTGGTCCCGAGTCCCGAGTCCCGAGTCCCGAGTCCCGAGTCCCGAGTCCCGAGTCCCGAGTCCCGAGTCCCGAGTCCCGAGTCCCGAGTCTTCAACATTCGATCACGTTCACGGCCAACCCACCCCGCGACGTCTCCTTGTACTTGGACTTCATGTCCCGCCCGGTATCGCGCATGGTCTTGATCACCTTGTCGAGGCTGACGCGGTGCTTGCCGTCACCGGCGACGGCCATGCGCATGGCGTTGACGGCCTTGACCGAACCCATGGCGTTGCGTTCGATGCAGGGAATCTGAACCAGGCCGCCGACCGGATCGCAGGTCAGGCCCAGGTTGTGCTCCATGCCGATCTCCGCGGCATTCTCGACCTGGCTCATCGTTCCACCGATTGCCGCGGTCAGGCCGCCGGCGGCCATCGAGCAGGCCACGCCGACCTCGCCCTGGCAGCCGACTTCGGCACCGGAAATGGAGGCGTTCTCCTTGTAGAGGATTCCGATCGCACCGGCGGTGAGCAGAAACTCGACGATGCCGTCTTCGTCAGCGCCCTCGACAAAGCGCCGATAGTAGTGCAGCACCGACGGGATGATGCCCGCCGCGCCGTTGGTCGGCGCGGTCACCACCCGCCCGCCGGCGGCGTTTTCCTCGTTGACGGCCAGGGCGTAGAGATTGATCCAGTCGAGCTGGTCGAGGTTGTCTTCCTTCGCCCGGGCACACAGCCGCTTGTAAAGCGCCGGCGCGCGGCGCGCGACCTTCAGCCCGCCGGGCAGCGTGCCTTCCATGCCGATGCCGCGATCGACGCATTCGCGCATGGCCTGCCAGATCGTCAGCAGCCCCTCGCGAATCTCGGCCTCGCTGCGCCAGGCCATCTCGTTGGCCAGCATCACGTCGCTGATGCGCAAGTCGTGATCGGCACAGATGGCAAGCAGCTCATCGCCGCTGGAGAACGGATACTTCTGCGACGTCTCGTCGGCGACGATCCGGTCGGAAGCCGCCTCATCGGCGTTGACCACGAAGCCGCCCCCCACCGAATAGTACTCGCGCGAGAGCAGTTCCCCGCCGTCGGCGTCGAAGGCCGTAAATCGCATGCCGTTGGGATGGTGCGGCAGGGTCTGGCGCTTGTGAAACACCAGGTCCTTTCGAAGATCGACGGCGATCTCGTGCTCATTACCCAGGCGCATGCGGCCGCTGCCTCCGATCGCGTCCATGCGCTCGGGGATATGATCCGGGTCGACCTGGTCGGGCACCTCGCCTTCCAGGCCCAGGATTACCGCCCGATCCGAGCCGTGTCCGCGCCCGGTGTGGCCGAGCGAACCGAACAGGTCGGTTCGAACGCGGGCAACGCGATCGAGCCGGTCGGATTCGCGCAGGCGCGAGACAAAAATGCCCGCCGCCCGCATGGGGCCCACGGTGTGGGAACTCGACGGCCCGATGCCGATCTTGAACAGGTCGAAAATGCTGACAGCCATAATCCGGAGTGTATCGTCTTTCCCCCTATGACAACATCGGACGAGCTGGATTCATAAAGGCTAAAATGTGAAACTCAGCGATCGCGAACTTCGCCGAATGAACCCATGAAACTCAAGTTCTACACGCGCCCTGATTGCGGCCTGTGCAACAAGGCCGAGACCCTGCTCGCCGAGGGCGGTTTCGGCAGCGCTTACGAAAAGGTCAACATCGAATCGGACCTGGACCTGCTCGAGCGCTACGGCGACAAGATCCCGGTGCTGCACAACACCGAAACCGGCGAGAAGCTGTCCTGGCCCTTCACCGCCTCGCAGGTACGCGAGCTGGTTGCCGACTGACGTGACGCAGGCCATTTCCCACGTCGACGCTGCCCGGCTGGAGCAGGCCCTGCTGGCCGGCATCGCCAACGTCTTTCGCCAGCGCGATCACATCAACGCCATCAACGTCTTCCCGGTTGCCGACAGCGACACCGGCACCAACCTGGTCTTCACCCTGGCCAGCGTGCGGCGCGCCCTGGAGAACCGGCCGCGGGGCAGCCTGCCCGATCTGCTGCGCGGCATCGCCGACGCCGCGCTCGACGGCGCCCGCGGCAATTCCGGCGCCATCATGGCGCAGTACTTCCAGGGCCTGAGCGAATCGGGCCGCGACTTCGAGGTACTCGACGGCAAGCGCCTGGCTGAAGTCTCGACCGCCGGGGCGCGTTCAGCCTGGTCGGCCATGTCCGAGCCCGTGCCCGGCACGCTGCCGACGGTGCTGGAGGATTTCGCCGACGAGCTCACGCGCGTGGCCCGCGAGGGCGGCGACGACATCCGCGAACTGTTCCGGCGCGGCCTCGAGCGCGCCCGCAAGTCGCTCGCCGGCACGCCCGACCAGCTGGCCGCGCTGCGCGATGCCGGGGTGGTCGACGCCGGCGCCCAGGGCTTCGTCGACCTGCTCGAAGGCATCTGGCAATACGTTCGCAGCGGCCGCATGCCGCGCTTTGCCGCCGAGGCCGCCCCACCGCCGAGCCCAGGCGCGTCCGGGCAGGCCGCGCCGGAAACGCACCGCTTCTGCACCGAGTGCCTGATCGAGGGCGAGCGGCTCGACATCGCCGAGCTGCGCGAGCGCCTGGAAGCACTCGACGCCAGTTCCCTGGTGGTCGCCGGCAGCGAACGGCGGGCCCGCGTGCACATCCACACCGACAGCCCCGGCGCGGTTTTCGGCCTGTGCGGCGAGTTCGGCGAACTCAAGCAGCAAAAAGCCGACGACATGACGCGCCAGCACGGCCTGATGAACCACGCCGGCAAGGTCGCCATCGTGACCGATTCGGCCGCCGACCTGCCGGCCGAGGAGATCGAACGTCTGGGCATTCACGTCGTCTCGGTGCGGCTGAATTTCGGCGACGAGGAGTTCCTCGACAAGCTCACCATGACGCCTTCTCAGTTCTACGCCCGCCTGGCCGACTCGCCCGTTCACCCGCAGACCTCGCAGCCGCCGCCGGCCGATTTTCGCCGCCAGTACGAGCTGCTGACCTCGCACGGCCTCGAAGTGCTCGGCGTGCAGCTCTCCGGCGCACTCAGCGGCACACTGCAGGCCGCGCGCCAGACCGCCGAGCGCGTCGACCCCGAACGCATCGAGGTGATGGACACCCGCAACGCCGCCTGCGGCCAGGGCCTGATGGTGCTGTGGGCGGCCGAGGCCGCCGCGAAGGGCTGGGGGCGCAGCGCCATCCGCGACTGGCTGACCGAAAGGCGCGATTCCTTCAAGACCTTTGCCCTGACCCGGGATCTCAGCTGGGGCGTGCGCGGCGGCCGCATCAAGCCCTGGATGGAGAAGCTGGCCCGCACGCTCCGGCTCAACCCGGTCCTGACCGCATCGCCCGTGGGTGTTCTGGCCGCGCGCGGCGTGATCGCCGGCCGGAAAGGAACGGTCGACAAGTTCGCCCGCTACCTGCTGCGGCGCATGGATGCCGGGGCCACCTATCGCGTGATCATCAGCCACACCAATGCCGAGGCCGATGCGAAGGCCCTGCGCAAGCGCCTTCTCGCCGGCCACCCGCAGGTCGACGCCTGCTGGGTGGTGGAAGCCAGCCCCGCCGTCGGCGCACACGCCGGGCCGGGCGCCCTGATCGCCGGCATGCACGTGTGGCAGCCGCCGGAGCAGCGCCATGATTGAACTGCTGCTGGTCCTCGTGGGCGGCTACCTGCTCGGCTCGATCTCCGGCGCCCTGCTGCTCGGCCGCCTGCGCGGGGTCGACATCCGGACCATGGGCTCGGGCAATGCCGGCGGCACCAACGCCCTGCGCACGGTCGGCTGGCGCTTCGCCCTGGGCGTGGTGCTCGTCGACGTCGGCAAGGGCGCGGCCGCGGCCGGCCTATTGCCCCTGGCTGCCCCGCTGGTGGTCACCGACCCGCTCGACTTCACCACCCTGGCCGCCGGCGGTGGCGTCATGGCCGTCATCGGCCATGTCTGGCCGGTTTTCTTCCGCTTCCGCGGCGGCAAGGGCGCGGGCACGGCCGTCGGCGCCATCGCCGTCGTGGCTCCATGGTGCCTGGCGCCGCTGCTGCTGGTCTGGCTGGTCACGCTCATCGGCAGCGGCTACGTCGGCCTGGCCACGATCCTGGCGGGCCTGAGCCTGGTGCCGTCGATGTGGATGCTCGGCCCCGAGCCCCTGCCGGCCCCGCTGGCGTTTCTGGCCATCGGCCTGGCCGTGCTCCTGGTCTACACCCATCGGGCCAACCTGGCCCGCATGCGCGCCGGCGACGAGAACCGCTTCGACAAGGCGCGCCTGATCAAACGACGCTGAGGCGCCCCGCGATGAAGCCCGGTCTGCTCGATCTCTACGCGCGCCTGTCCGACGGCCGGCTCCACAACGGTGCCGCGCTGGCCGAGGAACTGGGCATCACCCGTGCGGCGGTGTGGAAGCGCATGCAGGCGCTGCGCGAAATGGGCCTGGAGATATCGGGCACGGCCGGCGACGGTTACCGACTGCCGCACGCCGTCGAACTGCTCGATGCAGAAGCCATCTCGGCCAGGCTTGCCACGCCGGGAATCGAACTGGCGGTCGCCGGCGCCGTCGATTCGACCAACGCCCGCCTGGCGGCAGCCGGCAGTCCGCACCAACACGCCATACTGGCCGAGGCACAAACGGCCGGTCGGGGGCGGCGCGGGCGCGGCTGGCGCTCGCCGCCCGGCAGCGGACTCTACCTTTCCCTGGCCTGGCATTTCGAGTCGGGCCTGGCCGGACTGGCCCCGCTGAGCCTGGTGGTAGGACTGACCACCGCCGAAACCCTGCGCCAGGCCGGCGGCGCGGCCGTGCAGGTCAAGTGGCCCAACGACCTTTTCGTCGACGATGCCAAGCTCGGCGGCTGCCTGGTCGAACTCGGCGGGGCCGCCGAAGGCCCCTGCCGCGCGGTTCTGGGCATCGGCATCAACCTGTTCCGCACACCGGCCATGGACGACGTCGACCAGGCCTGGACGGCCCTGGAGGACCACGGCCGGGCCGTCGGCCGCAATGCCCTGGCGGCGAGCCTGATCGACGCCCTGGCCGACGCCCTGGCGCGTTTCGACCGGGACGGCTTCGACGATTTCCTGGCGCGCTGGCGGGCCTTCGACCTGCTGCATGACCGACCGGTCCGGCTGATTCGCGGCGACGGATCGACCAGCCGGGGAACGGCGCGCGGCATCGACCACCAGGGCCGGCTGATGCTCGAGGTCGACGGCAAGACCCGGCCGATCGCCAGCGGCGAGGTGAGCGTTCGTGTCGACTGAGCTGGTCATCGACATCGGGCATTCGCGCGTGAAGTGGGCGCGGCTGGTCGACGGCGCCATCGATCCGCGCAGCATCGGACGCGCGGCGACAGACCGGCCCGACGCGCTCCACGCCGCGCTCGACGAGCTGGACTGCCGGCGCGCACTGCTTTCGGGGCAATCGAGACCGGAATCGGTGGCGCGGATTGCCGAAAGACTCACACGCCGCGGCGCACGAGTCGATATCATCACCACCGGTGATCGCCCGATGCCGGTCCCGGCCGCCTACAAGTCGCTCGGCTGCGATCGCTGGCTGGCCCTGCAGAAGCCCCGGCTGGAATCGCCCGGCGCTTTCGTGGTGGTCGACAGCGGCACGGCCATCACCGTCGACCTGGTCGACAGCGGAGGGCGCCATCGCGGCGGCTGGATCATGGCCGGCATCGAAGCCGCCCGCAGCGGCCTGTTCGCCCGCGCGCCCGGGCTCAACCGCCCGCTGCCGGAAGCCGGCGACGTCGAGCGCCCGGCGCGCGACACGGGCCGGGCCCTGGCACGCGGCGGCCTGTTGCTGGCCGCCGGCGGCATCGAGCGAGCAATCCGGGCGGCCGAGCAGGCCGTCGACGATCAAGTCAGCCTGTGGCTGACCGGGGGGGACGCCGCCGAGCTGGTTTCGCACCTCGAGCGAACCGCCCGGCACGATCAGCACCTGGTGCTTCACGGACTGGCCATGGCAATGCAAGCGAAATGAACCACATCAACTGGCGCTGGACCGCAGTCGCCCTGATCACCGTCAATGCCGTCCTCTTCATCCTCGGCCGCCTCGGCTCGGCGCCGCCGCCCGAGCGCGAGGGCGAGCTGCCACCACTCGATGCCAGCCTGCCCCGGGTCGAGCTCGTGCGGTCGCCGCAAGAGACCGAGGACGCCACCGGGCCGGTCTGCCACACCATCGGCCCGCTACCCACGCTGCTCGCCCAGCAGCGCGCCCGGGACCGCCTGGCGCCCTTCTCGAGCCAGATCCGGACGCGGCAGACCGAAGCCGACCGCGACCGCGGATGGTGGGTCTACCTGCCCGCCGCCGACCGCAACGAAGCGCTGGCCCTGACGCGCCAGCTCGCCGAACGCGGCGTGGAGGACTACTACGTGGTTGCCGGCGGCACGCTGGAGAACGCGGTGTCGGTGGGCCTGTACGAGAATATCGAGAATGCGCGCGAGCGCCAGCGGCGAGTTCGCGCCATGGGCTTCAGCGCCCAGCTCGAAGTTCGCCGCGAAACCGTGCCCCAGTTCTGGGTGGACTACCGCGCCGAACCCGGCGAATCACCGCCGTGGCGCTTCATCGTGCGCGCCTCGCCCGGGGCGCAGCACGTGCGTGTACCCTGCAGCGACTACAATCTCGCCGCCGGCAACGGAGGCTGAAGCATGGAATTCCGACTGCGCGCCCGAATCTTCTCGAGCCCGGCCGGGCCCTGGCTGCGGCTGATGCGCTTCGATCGCCCCATCGGCATCGCGCTGCTGCTGTGGCCCACCTGGTGGGGCCTTTGGTTCGCCGCCGGCGGCCTGCCCAGCGTCGAGAACCTGGTGATCTTCACGCTCGGCGTGATCGTGATGCGCGCGGCCGGCTGCGTCATCAACGACTACGCCGATCGCGAGCTCGACCCGCACGTGGCGCGCACCGTCGATCGGCCCATCGCCGCCGGCGAGATCACGCCCCGGCAGGCGCTGGCGGTATTCATCGGCCTGCTGCTTCTCGCCTTCGCGCTGGTGCTGCTGACCAATCGCCTGACCATCCTGATGGCCTTCTTCGGCGCCCTGCTGGCGGCCACCTACCCCTTCTTCAAGCGCTTCACGCACTTCCCGCAGCTGGTCCTGGGGGCGTCGTTCAGCTGGGCCATCCCGATGGCCTTCGCGGCCGAAGCCGGCGCAGTGCCCGAGCTGGCCTGGTGGCTGTTCGCCGCCAACTTCGTCTGGACGGTGATCTTCGACACCGAGTACGCCATGGCCGACCGCGACGACGATCTGAAGGTCGGCGTCAAGTCCACCGCCATCGCCTTCGGCCGCGCCGACGTCCCGATACTCGGCGCGCTGATGGGCGTGATGACCGCGCTGCTTCTGATGATCGGCCTGCGCTTTCTGCCCGAGCCGGCCTGGTTCACCGCCGTGGCATTGGTGTTCCTGCACTTCCAGCTCCAGCTCTGGCGCATCCGCGAGCGCGACCCGGCGGCATGCTTCAAGACCTTCCTCAGCAACCACTGGGTCGGCATGTTCATCTTCGCCGGCGCCGCCATCTCCCTCGCCATGCGCAGCGCCTGAGGCGCATTTACGGCCGTCGCGGATGTAGCCGCGACCTACGCACCCCACGATCCAAAAACGCGGCAAAGCCGCCCCCCAAGGCCCAGCCGCTGCCGCCTGAAACCTGAAACCTGAACCCTGAAACCTTCCTTTCTAGGCCCTCGCAACAACCCAGACATCAACCCGCGCCACCCCGGCCTGGCGCAGGGCCCGGGCACAGGCATCCAGCGTCGTCCCCGTAGTCATCACGTCATCCACGACCGCCACATGGCGCAACCGGCAACCCGGGCGGCGCGCGCGGAAGGCGCCGCGCACGTTGGCGCCGCGGCTGGCCGCGGGCAGGCCGGACTGGGCCGGGGTGGCGCGCGAACGCGACAGCAAGGGCGCGAGCGGAATGCCGCCGAGCTGCCGGGACAGATCATCGGCCAGCATGCGCGACTGATTGAAGCCGCGCCAGAGCTGACGCCGCCAGTGCAGCGGCACCGGCACCAGGGCCTGGGGCCGATGCGCGCCCATGGCCGCCAGCCGGCGTGCCGCGAGACTGGCCAGCACGCGTCCGGCCGCCAGGTCGCGGTGGAACTTGAAACGGTGCACCAGGCGCTCGAGCACCCCGGCATAGGCAAACGCCGGCCAGCTCCGCTCGAAGGCCGGCGGCCGGCGGATGCAGCGACCGCAGGCCCGGGCCGTTGCCGGCAGCGGCAGTCCGCAGCGCAGGCACAGGCTGTCGATCACCGGCAGGTCGGCCTCGCAGCCGCTGCAACAGTCCAGCCCGGGGCGAGCACCCTGACCACAGATCAGGCATACTGGCGGCAGCAGCCAGCGACCGATTCTGGAAGAAAGATTCTCGACGTGCACGACCGCCCGCCCCCGGATGGTTCCACAGCGTCTCCAAGACTACCACCCATGAAATCCGAACCGAACACCCGCCGAATCCGGCAGCGCTTCGACGCCGCCGCGCAATCCTATGACCGGCACGCGGTGTTGTTCGACGAAGTCGGCCGGCGATTGCTCGAGCGCCTCGACGGCCTGCGCTTCGAGCCCGAACGCATCGTCGATCTCGGCTGCGGCACCGCGAGACACACCCTGGCGCTGCGCGAGCGCTACCCCGAGTCGAAGCTGCTGGGCCTCGACAGCGCCCCGGCCATGCTCGCCCGGGCGCGCAAGCGGCGCGGCCGCTGGCGTCCGCGCTTCGACCTTGCATGCGCCGACGCCGGCGCCCCGCCGCTGGCCGAAGCGAGCGTCGACCTGGCTTTCGCCAACCTCGCACTGCAGTGGAGCGGCAACCTGGCCACCACGCTTTCGGGCCTGCGCCGCATCATGCGCCCGCGCGGGCTGCTGCTGATGACCCTGCCAGGACCCGATACCCTGGTCGAACTGCAGCGCGCCGGCGCGACCGTCGACATGGGCACCCGGGCGCACGCGCAGGAACTCGGCGACCTGCTCACCCGCGCCGGTTTCCAGGAGCCGGTACTCGATACCGACTGGCTGACCACCACCCACGCCGACCTCGCCAGCCTGCTCGCCGATCTCGAGCACCTGGGCCTGGACTACAGCCTGCCCGGCGGAGCGCAAGCCATCGAGCGCGAGTTGCCGAACACGCACGAGGGTTCGATTGCCGTCACCTGGGAGGTGCTCTACGCCACCGCCTGGTCGCCCGACGAGGGCCAGCCGATCCGCACGGATCAGGGCGAGGAAGCGAGCATTTCCGCCGCCAGCCTGGGCATCCGCAAACGCCGCAGTTGAAGGCCCGGCGGCCGGTGATCATGGTATTCTTTCGCCTCTGTCGGCAGGCCCGCCTGCCGTGAGCCAACACACACGATTTTCCGAGCGACGCATGTCCGAACAGCAAAAGCAGATCGATGCCCACAACCAGGCAACCAACGAAATCATCGAGCTCGCCAACAAGATGGTCAACGAGCGCGGCTTCGACCAAAACGTCGTCTCCGCCGCCCTGATGGCCGCCTCCGGCGTCTACGCCACTTTCGTGGCTGCCGGCAACCAGGGTTTCCTGGCCGAGAACGGCGTGGAAAAGGTCGCCAGCATGTACAAGAACAACCTGGTCTACATCCAGAAGCGCAAGAAGGAAGACCTCGAAGCCCAGGGCCTCGAACCCAAGCCCCTGGCCGAAATCCAGGGCGATGCACAAAACCCCACCGACACCACAGACAAGACCTGACGCACAACGGGCCCTTAGCTCAGCTGGTTAGAGCAGCCGACTCATAATCGGTAGGTCGCAGGTTCAAGTCCTGCAGGGCCCACCATTTCATTGTTTTCTATGGGTTTTTGGTTGGGGAACCATAAATTGGCCGCTTTGGCCACTTTATGGTCACCAGGGAAGCATAAAGTGGCCACCCCCAACCACGATTGTCAGCCCCGGATCCGCCCGTCCCGTATCCGGGACGGATGTAATCGTACCCAGACGCCGCTACAGCGTTCTAGGCCTTAAACCATAAATCGTCCAAAACGGACACGTTATGTTGAAATTATAGAAAGCCGTGCCCGGCTCGCCCCGTCGGGCCTATTCAGGGTCGACCGCCTCAAACATCGGCTGGTGGGCCGCGCCCGGAAGGCGCGTCCTCTACAGAGCACGGTCTCCGAGGACCTAATGCCCACGATCATTGGCATTGGGATCACACGGCACTTCCTGGGTTCACACTGCAAGGCCTATTTCTTTCCGTCACCGCAGTATCACCAACAAGTCGGCGCTTTCAGCCCTTCTCCTGCCCTAATCCGACACCAATCCGAGCGGATTTCCTACAGATTCGAGCGGCCGCCCATGACACGATGACCTCCTGTCGCCCGAGTCAGTGTGTAGCCAGTGGCTCAGTGAACGCGATGACGGCGGCTCAATACTACGTCGGAGGCGATATGGCTAAGGTTTTTTGCAAAATTGACTCAAATGGCATCCAATCGAACCTTCAGTTGTTCACCCTAACAGTGGCTACTGAACAGTGGAGGATGCTACTTCTCGACCTCGAAAACGAGATGGAAGATGACTTTCTCATGCTCACTGAGCGACTTTCCTTTATTTCCCATGCGCTGGCAGTCTCGCTGATCCAGTTAGCTGGCCAAAACATTGCAAAGCCGTACCGCAATAGCACACCATTTCCCTTCGAACTCGTTAGGGACCACCTGACCCGAATCAAAACGCCGGAGCCTGAAAGGGCGGGGCTATTGGCAGCATTTAAAGAATTGGTAAAAGACTATGACTCATTTCACCATTTCGGCTTGGTCGAAACAGATCGGCATCACGACCAAATAGCCTCGATTACTCCGGAAAGAGTACAGAATCACATCGATCTCACTACGAGGATCTGGAACCTGACAGTCTTTTGGTTCAGATCTCGCGGTGAAGGCGACCTAGAAAGCATTTCTCCCATAGAGCACGCGGATCATCTTGAGGGCTTAGCGTTTCGCTATCGAGGGTAATTTGAATTCCGCGGTAGTGCAACGATTTTTGCGCACTTTCTCGGAGGCGACGGTTCCAGTCTGATTCTCAGGCAACGGACTGCTTCTCCGCTTCGTGTTGTTTGAGTGCTTCCATATTGAGGTAGCGACGCGTGCCCCATGCGGTGCCCGCAATGTGCCGGAGCCTGGCGGCACACAGCATCAGCGCGGACTCACCGTCCGGGAAAGCGCCGACTACCTTCGTTCGTCGCCGGATCTCGCGCATGATCCGCTCGAGCGGATTGTTGGTCCGGATTCGGCGCCAGTGTGTTTCCGGGAAGCTGTAGTAGGCCAGTGTTTCTTCGATGCTGGTCTCGACCAGTTCAGCGGCCTTGGTCAGCTTCATGTCCTTGAGCTTGGCGATCACCCGCTCGGCTGTCTCCAAGGCTGCGGCGCGATCTTCTGCTGCATGGATCGCCTTGAGCATGGCGGCGACCTCCCGGAACGTGTCAACATTTTCCCAACACATCGGCGACGATTTCTATGTAACAACCTCGGGCAGCTCAGTGCTGATCGGTGTTGGAGAGATTTGGAACGCTTCCGGATCGTCGAGTAGCTCCGCTGCAGTCTGACCGTCGTCCGGATTGATCGAGACCACCGCTGGCGGTCTGGCGACTCGGGGCGGCCCTTTGACGTAGCGCTCGGGATGCGCCGCATAGTGCCGGTCCATGGCTGTTTGCCGT
>NZ_JBHJMR010000015.1:0-70943 GCF_042310355.1 Wenzhouxiangella indolica
CCGTAACGCATCGGCCGATGCGTTGCGCTTCGCTCCACGCATCCTACGCTTCTCCGCAACCGCGCAGATGGCGCGCGCAAAGCGCGCGGGGGTCAATCCGGAGCGCAAGCCCGGAATCCCTCCCATGGCCACTTTCGGAAACGATCCCGGGCACCACGCGACCAGCCGGGCCATCGCGAAGCCCGCTCACCGAAGGGGCCAGCCCCCACAGTGACCAAGTTCCTGAGATAACCGAGCGTTGGACTTTGACTTTGAAGCGCGTTTTTTGGCTACTTTTTTCGCGCAGGAAAAAAGTTGCTCGCCGAAAGTGCCTGCGAAGCAGGCCGGGCGAAACCGCCTTTGACGTGTCGAGCCCCGCTCACCCCCCGGTGGCAACACGACCCCGAGCTACGTCACCAGGCGGGAGAACACATCCTTCGTCCCGGCATCGAAGAGCACGAAGCGGAATCGCAGCGTCGAAGGCAAGTGGTCCCGGACCGTCTGCACGGCGATCCGCGCGGCTTCCTCGAGGGGGTAGCCGAAGGCGCCGGCGGACAGGGCCGGGCTGCCCAGGGACTGGATGCCTTTCTCTTCGGCCAGGCGAAGCACGTTGCGATAGCCGGTGGCGAGCAGTTCATCCGACGGATTGTCGATGCCGTAGCGCGGGCCCAGGACATGGATGACCCAGCGGTTGGGCAGGTCGAAGGCCTCGGTGACGACCGCCTGGCCGGGCTCGATCGGCGCCAGGGGCCGACAGGCGTCGGCCAGTTTCGGGCCGGCGGCGCGGTGCAGGGCGCCGGCCACGCCGCCGCCGGGCATCAGCTCGGCGTTGGCGGCGTTGACCACGGCATCGAGGTCGGGCTGCCGGGCGATGTCGCCCTCAACGAATTCGATCGGCATGGTATTAACCCAGTGGCGTTGATCCCGAACTCATGATGCCATGCTGCAATTTCAGTCGTTTCGCCCCGGCGCGAATTCGGGATAGGCTTCCATGCCGCAGTCGACGCGGTCGAGACCCGCCGCCTCATCGTCGGGGTGGACGCGCAGCCCCACGCTCGCGTGCAGGATGGCCCAGACGACGAGGCTGGCGGCGAACACGAAGCCGCCGATGACGACCAGGCCCGCCAGCTGCCCACCCCATGTCGCTTCCGGGTTGGTCCAGAGCACGACCAATACACCCCAGATGCCGCAGCTGCCGTGCACCGAGATGGCGCCGACGGGGTCATCGATGCGCAGCTTGTCGAACGCCACGATGGAGCCGATCACAAGGCCGCCGCCGACCAGGCCGATCAGCAGGGCCTGCACCGGCGCGGGCGAAAGCGGGTCGGCCGTGATCGAAACCAGGCCGGCGAGCGCGCCGTTGAGCGCCATGGTGAGGTCGGCCTTTCCGAAGGCCGCACGCGCGACCAGAAGAGCGGCGACGAGACCGGCGGCCGCGGCCGTGTTGGTGTTGACGAACACGCGCGCGACGTTGTTGGCCGACTCGACGCTGGAGACCGCCAGCTCCGAGCCACCGTTGAAGCCGAACCAGCCCATCCACAGGATGAAGGTGCCCAGGGTGGCCAGCGGCAGGTTGGCGCCGGGGATGGCGCGCGCCTTGCCGTCGGGTCCGAAGCGGCCCTGGCGCGGGCCCAGCAGGAGAACGCCGGCCAGCGCGGCCGCCGCACCGGCCATGTGGACGATGCCCGAACCGGCGTAGTCGCTGTAGCCGAGGCCGTCGAGGAAGCCGCCGCCCCAGCTCCAGTAGCCCTGGAGGGGATAGATCACGCCGGTCAGGACCACGGCGAAGGCGAGGAAGCTCCACAGCTTCATGCGCTCGGCCACGGCACCGGAGACGATCGACATGGCGGTGGCCACGAACACCACCTGGAACATGAAATCCGACAGGTTCGAGTAGTAGAGCTCGCCGTCGCTGGCCAGCACCGCGTCGGTGCTGTTATCGGCGGCCGACAGCAGCCAGTCGACGCCGGGCCAGATGCTGTTGATGCCCGCGGACGGATACATCAGGTTGTAGCCGATGATCAGGTACATCAGGCAGGCGATCGAATACAGGGCAACGTTCTTGGTCAGGATCTCGACCGTGTTCTTCGACCGGACCAGCCCGGCTTCGAGCATGGTGAAGCCGGCGGCCATCCACATGACCAGCGCGGCGCAGACCAGGAAGTAGAAGGTGTCGAGGGCGTAGCGTGTTTCGATGATGGCTTCCATTTGTGTCGGTCCTCCCTTAGATGGCGTCCTGGTCGCGTTCGCCGGTGCGAATGCGAATGACCTGGTCGAGTTCGGCGACGAAGATCTTGCCGTCGCCGATGCGGCCGCTGCCCGCCGAGGTCTGGATGGCCTCGACGACGTCCTCGAGCCGGTCGCTGTCGACCGCGATCTCGAGCTTGATCTTGGGCAGGAAGTCGACGTGGTACTCGGCGCCGCGATAGAGCTCGGTGTGTCCCTTCTGGCGACCGAAACCGCGAACCTCGGTCATCGTCATGCCGGTCACGCCGACCTCGGCGAGTGCCGAGCGGACCGGGTCGAGCTTGAAGGGTTTGATGATGGCCGTGACCAGTTTCATGGCGAATCTCCCGTGGGTGTCCCCGACAGACGGAGCAAGCGGCGTGCCATGCCGCCAACCCATTGATTTCTGTGACTTCCATGTCGATGGCCGCCCGCCCCTGCGCGGCTTCTGGGCAGGCGCTGCTCAGTTTCGGGGCAGGCCGGTCACCCAAGCTGCGCGATAATGCGCCGGTCGCAGAAGCGCCCGATCCGTCGAATCCGATGCCCGAGTTACCCGAAGTCGAAACCACCCGCCGCGGCCTCGCCCCCCTGGTCGAGGGACGGCGCATCGCAGCGGTCACGATCCGCCAGCGCCAGCTGCGCTGGCCGGTTCCGCGCGAAGTCGACGGCGTCGCGGGCGAGACGGTCACGGCGCTGGAGCGCCGCGCCAAGTGGCTGATCTGGCGGCTTGAGTCCGGCACGCTGCTCTGGCACCTGGGGATGTCGGGTTCGTTCCGGGGCTGGGAGAATCCGCCCGCGCCCGGTCCGCACGACCACGTCGACCTGCAGATCGAAGGCGGCTACCTGATCCGTTTCACCGACCCGCGCCGCTTCGGCGCGCTGCTATGGGGCGGGGACGAGCCCCTGGCCCATCCCCGCCTGGCGACCCTGGGCCCCGAACCGCTGGAAGAGACCTTCGACGGCGAATGGCTGTGGCGCCTCAGCCGCGGCCGGAGGGCATCGGTCAAGCTGTTCATCATGGACGCGAAGACCGTCGTCGGCGTGGGCAACATCTATGCCTCGGAAGCGCTGTTCGCCGCCGGCATCCATCCGCGCCGCCCCGCGGGGCGAATCAGCCGGGCGCGCTACGACCGGCTGGCCGCCGCCATCCGGCACACACTCGCCGATGCAATCGAACTCGGCGGCACGTCGCTCAGGGACTTCACCGTGGGCGACGGCACGCCGGGCTATTTCGGACAATCGCTCAAGGTCTATGGCCGCGACGGCCGGCCCTGCCCGGGCTGCGGCGCGCCGGTTCGGCGCGAGGTGATCGGCCAGCGCAGCACTTTTTTCTGTCCACGCTGTCAGCGTTGAAGAGCGCCCACAGAGCTACTGCGCGTGCGCCTGACGGCGTCCGGCGGTACTCGGAATCCTCATGTACCTGCATGTACACGCGCAACGGCTCCAATACGGTGCTCCTTGCGCTACGCGCAAACCGCACCGTATATTCCACCTGCGCTGCGGTTCCTGCGTTCCGGCGGCCACCGTCAGCCACCCGCTCGCTACGCTCTGTGAACGCTCTTGCCAATGTCCAAACATCGATGATCATTCGAATGAAAAGGTTCAGCTCCGCTCTCTCGGTATCGATCTTGCTGATGTTTTTGCCCATGGCAGTTGCTGCCCAACCAGGCCCGGTGCAGCGCCCGCATATCGAAGTCGAACTGGTCAGCGAGGTCGACCACGTCGAACCCGGGCAGCCCTTCCGCGTGGGCCTGCGCATGCTGCCCGACGCGCACTGGCACACCTACTGGAAGAATCCCGGCGATTCGGGCCTGACCACCGAGTTCGAGTGGACCCTGCCCGATGGCGCCAGCGCCTCGCCCATCGAGTGGCCCTGGCCCGAGCGGGTTCCCATGGGCCACCTGGTCAACTACGGCTACGGCGGGGAGCACCTGCTGCCGGTCACGATCACGCCGCCGGCGGACCTGCGGGCGGGTGGTTCCTTCCCGATCGACCTGGCGGCGGACTGGCTGGTTTGCGAGGAGATCTGCATTCCCGGCGACGCCGAGCTGTCGATGACCCTGCCGGTCCGGGCCGGACCCGCGCCGAAAAACGGGCAGGTCGCGGGCCTGTTCGACTGGGCGGACGATCGTCGGCCCCAAAAGGTCGACTGGCCGGCGCGCTTTGACACCACCGGCGGTCAGCTCGCCGTGCAGATCGAATCGGTCGACTTGCCCGCCGGCGACGACTGGACCGTCTTCGTCGGCGCCGAGAACATCGTCGACCACGCCCAGCCGGCCGAAACCGCCCGCTTCGAGGGCGTGCTGCAGGCCGGGCAGCCCTTGTCGCCCTACCTGGGTGAGCTTCCCGAATCCCTGCCGGTGGTCTTTGTCGACGAGACCAACGATCGGGCCTTCGAAGTCCTGGCCGAACCCGGATCGCTGCAAAGCACCGGCGCGGCCGCGCAGGGCGCCGGCGAGCCGCCGGTCGGCTGGGGCGCGGCCCTGCTGCTGGCCCTGGCCGGCGGCGTGCTGCTCAACCTGATGCCCTGCGTATTTCCCGTGCTGTCGATCAAGGCGATGAGTTTCGTCGCCGGCGCCGGGCACGACCAGCGCGCCCACGGCCTGGCCTACACCGCCGGCGTGGTGCTGAGCTTTGCCGCGCTCGCCGGCGTGCTGCTTGGCCTGCGCGCCACCGGCGAGGCCGTTGGCTGGGGTTTCCAGCTCCAGTCGCCGTGGGTCGTGGGCATCCTCGTTTACGTGCTGTTCGCGCTGGCGCTTTCGCTGTCGGGCCTGTTCACTTTCGGCGGTCGACTCATGGGCGCCGGGCAGCAGCTGACCGAACGCGAGGGCGTCTCCGGCTCCTTCTTCACCGGCGTCCTGGCCTGCGTCGTCGCCAGCCCCTGCACCGCGCCGTTCATGGGCGTGGCACTGGGCGCGGCCGTACTGATGCCCTGGCCGCTGGCGATGAGCATCTTCATCGCACTGGGCTTCGGACTGGCCCTGCCGATGCTGGTGCTGAGCTTTTCACCCGCGCTGGCACGCAGGCTGCCGAAACCCGGCCCCTGGATGACGCGGTTCAAGCAGTTGATGGCCTTTCCGCTCTACCTGGCCGTCGTCTGGCTGCTGTGGGTGCTCGCTCGCCAGGTCGGCGCCGACGGCCTGGCCGCCGTACTCACCGGCCTGGTCGTACTGGCCTTCGTGCTGTGGCTGGGTGGCCTGCGCGATCGCGGCAGTACCACGGCCAGCGTTCGGCACGTCGCGCTCGTACTCGGCACCGTCGCGGCGATCGCCGCCCTGGGCGCCGGGGTGCGCATGCAAGCATCCTCGGCAGGTGGCCCCGAAGACGCCTGGTGGGAAGACTATTCGGCCGAGCGCCTGTCGGCGCTGCGCGCCGACCCCGAACGCGCGGTCCTGGTCAACATGACCGCCGACTGGTGCGTGACCTGCCTGGTCAACGAGCGCGTGGCGCTGGGCACCGACCGGGTGCGCGCGGCGCTGACGGACAACGACGTCGTCTACATGAAAGGCGACTGGACCCGGCGCGACGAGGCCATCACCGAGTACCTGTCCGAGTTCGACCGCAACGGCGTGCCGCTGTACGTGCTCTACCCGCACGACGGCGGCGACCCGAAAGTGCTGCCCCAGGTGTTGAGCCCGGGCTTGCTTGTCAACGCCATCGAATCACTGTAAACCATGCATTCCATCACCGGAGGAACCCGACCATGATTCAACGAGGCATTCAGTTGTTTACCGCCGCCGCCGTGCTCGCGCTATCCGCCGCGGTTGTCGCCGCACCGCAGATCGGCGAACCCGCGCCGGACTTCAGCGTGGTCGACACCCAGGGCAAGACCCACGCCCTGTCCGACTACGCCGGGCAGAAAGTGATTCTCGAGTGGACCAACCACGACTGCCCGTTCGTGCGCAAGCATTACGGGGCCGGCAACATGCAGGAGCAGCAGCGCATCGCCCGCGACGAGCACGATGTCGTCTGGCTGACCGTGATCTCCTCGAAGCCGGGCGCACAGGGGCACGTCAGCCCGGAGCGCGCCGATGAGCTGACGCAGTCGCGAGACGCCTATCCCGACGCGGTGCTGATCGATGAATCGGGCGAGATGGGCCACGCCTACGATGCACGCGTGACCCCGCACATGTACATCATCGACGAGGAAGGAATCCTGCGCTACATGGGCGGTATCGATTCCAACCCGAGCGCCGACCCGGACGATATCCCGGAGGCCACCCAGTACGTGATGGTTGCGCTCGACGAGATGGCGGCGGGTGACGAGGTTTCGCAGGCGACGACGCGGCCTTACGGCTGCACCGTGAAGTATTGAACCACCGGGTGTGCTGTACAGCGCGACCGACTAGGTCTATGCTCGATGGCACATCAATGGCCGGAGGGCCAACCATGAGCACTAACAAGATCATCGGCATCGTACTCATCATCATCGGCGGCGGATTGCTGTTCTTCGGCCTCCAGGCCACCGGCTCGCTGACCGAGGAAGTGCACGAGACCTTCACCGGTCGCTTTACCGACGAGACCACCTGGTACCTGCTGGGCGGCGCCGCGGCCGTGGTGGTGGGCCTGATCATGGCGCTGCGCGGCCGAAAGTAGGTGGCATGACCCGAAAACCCTCGATCGAAACCGCCTGCGTCCACGCCGGCGAGCAACACGGCGACAGCGGCCTCGGTATCAACACCCCGATCGTGACCAGCACCGCCTTCGACTACCGCGAAGGCGGCGTGCGCTACCCGCGCTACGTCAACGCCCTCAACCACGCGGTCGTCGCCGACAAGCTGGCCGCGCTCGAGGGGGCCGAGGCTGCGCGCGTTACCGCCTCGGGCATGGGCGCGATCAGCGCGGTGTTGCTGAGCCTGATGAAGCCGGGCGATCACGCCGTGATCCTCGACGGCCTCTATGGCGGCACCACGGACCTGATCGAAGGCCTGCTCGAGCCGATGGGCATGCGCTTCACCACGTGGAACGGCGAGCCGGATTCGCTGCCCGCCCTGTTCGAAGACGACACCCGGCTGCTGATGGTCGAGTCCCCCACCAACCCGCTGCTGTCGATCGTCGACCTGGCCGCCACGGCGAAGATCGCGAAGGCGAACGGCGTCGTGAGCTTTATCGACAACACCTTCGCCACGCCCATCCTGCAACGGCCGATCGAGCACGGCTTCGACCTGGTCATGCACTCGGCCACCAAGTACCTCGGCGGGCACTCGGACCTGCTCTGCGGCGCGCTGGCCGGCTCGAATGAACTGATCGATCGCATCCATCCCAACATCGTCCGCCTGGGCGCGACGCTCAACGGCCAGGACCTGGCCCTGCTCGAGCGATCGATCAAGACCCTGGGCATTCGGGTCGAGCGGGCCTCGGACAATGCGGGCGAACTGGCGCGGGGGCTCCATGCTGACGACCGCATCGCCGAAGTGCGCTATCCCGGGCTCGCCGGTCACCCCGGACACTCGATCGCCGCCGCCCAGATGAGCGGCTTCGGCGCGATGCTCAGCTTCCGGCTCGACGATTCGATCGCCCCCGAAACCTTCCTCGACCGGCTCGAGCTGATCCGCCCGGCGATCAGCCTCGGCGGCGTGGAATCAACCGTCAGCCAGCCGTCGAAGACCAGCCATGCCAAGCTCACGGCCACCAAGCGCGAAACGCTCGGCATCGACGACCGCCTGATGCGACTGTCGGTGGGCATCGAGGGAGTGGATGATCTCTGGGCGGATCTGGATCAGGCGTTGAGGACGTAAAGCCGAACGGCGGTGTTGTAGCGACAATCAAAATCTTTAAAACGCAAAGACGCAAAGACGCGAAGAAAAGCATAAAACCACGAAAGGCACGGAAGAAGAAGGTTTCTGGTTCTTCCAGTTTCCGCGTATCCAGTGATTCTATTGTTTTCTCGGTTTTTCTTTTTCTTTCTTCGCGTCTTCGCGTCTTTGCGTTTCAAAGGTTTTTGCAGACGACCATTCGGCCGACTCCGGACGGGACTAACGCCCGCCCGGCTCGGCGAAGCCCGCGAACCACTCGCGCACTTCCTCGTACCAGTACAGGGAGTTGTTGGGCTTCAGGACCCAGTGGTTCTCGTCGGGGAAGTAGATCAGGCGCGATTCGATGTCCTTGCTTTGCAACGTGCGGAACAGCTCGAAGGCCTGGCCGACGGGCACGCGCAGGTCCTGCTGGCCGTGGATGATCAGCGCCGGGGTGTCGAAGTCTTCAGCGTAATAGTGCGGTGAGATCTCCTGGTAGATCTCGGGCACTTCCCAGAAGTTGCCGAAGCGGTTCGCGTGCACGGCGAAGTCCGCGGCCATCTGCGAGTACATGTTGTAGACCGGCGCGTGGATCATCAGCGCGTTGAAGGGGTGATCCTTGCCCAGCAGGATGGATGACAGGTAGCCGCCGTAGCTGCCGCCGCCGGCGACCATGCGATCGTCGTCGATCCATTCCTGGTCTTCGAACCACTCGGCCGCGGCGATGGTGTCGTTGTAGGGCGCGGTGATCCAGTCGGGGTTGATGTAGTCGACAAAATCCTGACCGAAGCCCGAAGAACCGTGGAAGTTGTGCCAGGCGGTGACGTAACCCCAGGACGCGAACGTCTGGGCATTCCAGCGGAAGTGGAAAGTGTCGTTGATCGACCCGTGCGGGCCGCCGTGAATGAGCAAGAACAGGGGGTATTCCTTGCTGTCGTCGAAACCGGGCGGATAGTTGACCCACATCTGGATGTCGGCGCCGTCGTGGCCGGTGTAGGTCACCGACTCGTAGCTGCCGGCGTCGACCGAATCGAGCAGCTCCTTGTTGATCGTGCTCAGGCGGGCAGCCTCGCCGTTGTCGGCGTCGATGCGGACCAGGCGGGGCGGATAGAGGAAGCTCTGGTTGGTGCCGACCAGGGTGCCGTCATCGGCAACGGCCAGGTCGCCGTAGCTGGTCTCGGCGGTAATGGCGCGCGGCTGGCGGCCCTGGACGTCGATGAAGAATACGCGCACCGTGCCGGCGTCGTCGATCGAGCCATAGAAGCCGCTGGCGTCGGGCGCCCAGACCAGGCCCGAAGCGGAGCGATCCCAGCTTGCGGTGATGTTGCGCTGCTCACCGGTGTCGAGGTCGACCAGGACGATGTCTTGCGTATCGCCGTAGAAGCCGACGATGTCCTGCTGCAGGTAGGCCAGGGTCTCGCCGTCGGGGCTGAACATGGGCGTGCTGTCGTTGGCTTCGCTGTCGGCGGTGATATTGTCGGCCGACTCGCCGCCGATCTCGGCCAGGAAGACGTCGTAGTCGGGGTCGACACCATCGCGCTTGCGATCGGCGACGAACGCGATATGCGTTTCTTCCGGATGAATATCGTAGCTGCCCGCGCCGGCGCCCGAGCGCGAAAGCTGGCGATCCAGCGGCTGGGTCAGCGGCTCGACGTCACCGCCGTCGGCCGGGATGCGGAAGACGTGGTTCTGGCGCTCCTCGTCGATCCAGTGATCCCAGGACGAGTAAGGCAGGGCGTTCCACTGGTGGGCGGAGACCTTCGATTCCTTTTCTTCCTCGAGTTTCTCTTCCATCTCGTCCCAGTTCATGTCCGGGTACACGCTGGAGACGAAGTAGATGTGTTCGCCGACCCACTTCAGGCCGCTCAAGCCCGTGGGTACGTCGCTGACGCGCTCGGCCTCGCCGGGGCCGTCCATGCTCAGCACGTAGATCTGTCCGGCGTCGTCGTCACCGCGCTTGGCGACGAAGGCCAGCCGGTCGCCGTCGGGCGAGAAAACCGGACTGGAAGCATCCTGGCCCTCGACGGTCAACGGCCGTTCGACCGAGCCGTCGGCGGCGAACAGCCAAAGGCGCGTCTCGCCCTTGTCCTCCTCGACGTCGTAGTCGGTCACCGGCGCGACGATCCAGTCGCCGCCGGGCGAGATCACCGGCGAGCCGATGCGATCGAGCTCCCACAGCACCTCGGCCGACAGAACCTTGCGTTCATCGTCGCCGTTGTCTTCCTGCGCGAACGCCAGGATCGGGAGGAGGAATAGCAGGCTTAGCAGCAATCTCTTCATTGTTTGCCCTCTTCAAGCGGTTGTTGAATAAGGAACCACCGAACGCACCGAAAACACCGAAACGAAATCGAGCATCATTTTTCAGTGTCTTTCGGTGTCTTCGGTGGTTTCTCCTGTTTCATTTATCCGGAATACGGTTTGAGCGAATCCACCGCCATCGTGTAGGCCGAGTCGGCGGTTTCGTTGGAGACTTCCTCGATGTTCAGGGTGCCTTCCATGTAGAAGGCGTCCCAGATGTTGACCATCTCGATCGGTTCTTCGAGACGGCCGTAGATGATCTGGTTGGCCGGCGGCGGCGGGACGTGAATGCAGGCGCCGAAATAAGGCACCAGGAAGAAGGTCCTGAGCCTGCCCTTGCCGTCGGTTTCGACCGGCACGACGAAGCCGGGCACGCGAATCTTCTCGCCGTCGAGCTCGCCCACGGTCTCCCAGGACTGGAATTCCTCGGCCGAGGCGTAGCCGGAGTGGTCGACATCTTCCGACTCACTCAGCCAGGCGTCGGCTTCTTCCTCCGGCATGAGTTCGAGCCACTCAATCTCTCGCGCTTCCCCGGCCATCGCGGACGCGGCGAAGAGAAGCAGCACCATCGAAATCAGTGATCTGGTCAGCATGTCGTTCCTTGAAGATTGGTTCGCTTGATGGCTGTAAGACCCGGTGTGGCGCGGCGCGTTCAAGTCCGGACCTGCATGCCGTCGGTCAACGTTCTCCGGTAGGCCATGGTAGCCGGAACCAGGGCCACGAGCAGTCCAGCAAGCGCAATCAGGGCCAGAACGGCCACCTGCCAGGCCTGGGGCAGACCCGGACCGACGGCCAGGCCGAAGGTGTCGAGCACCCAGGGCGCGGCCAGTGCGAGGCTCGCCATCGCGACCAGCACGCCCAGCAGGATCCCGGCCACGGTGATCAGGCCCGCCTCGAATACCAGGAGTGCGGCGACTTGCCAGGGTCGGGCGCCGTTGGCTCGCAGAATGGCCATTTCCCGCCGGCGCTCGTTGAGCGTGGTCATCAGAACCGTCAGCATCCCCAGCAGGCCGGTGATCACGACCAGGGCGGCGACAATGCGCAGCACCTGCTCGGCGACCCCGGTGATGCGCCACAGTTGCTGCAGGGTGATCCCCGGCATCGTGGCTGTCAGTGCTTCCGGTCGGTACTCGTTGAGTTCTCTTTGCAGGCCGAAGACCGCCGCACGGGTATTGAGCCCGACCAGCATGGCGGTAATCGATTCGGGCGTCAGTTGCTCGCGCTGCTGCCTGGCCTCGTCGGGGGTCAGCCCGGAACCGGGACGATGAACCCCGCCCTGCCAACCGGTGTGAATCGCCTCATAGGCGGCGAGTGAAATGTACAGCGACTGATCCACCGGGGTGCCGGTGGGTGCAAGCACGCCCGATATCTCGAACGGGTGGTCGTCGTGCTCGTGCAGGCTGACGTTGCCGCCACCGTGTGCAATGGCGATTCGATCGCCGGGGGCGTACCCGAGCTTTCTCGCGACCTGGTAGCCGACCACGACATCGTAGAGATCGTCGAAAGCCTCGCCATCGCGAAAGCCCAGGGCCTGACTGTCGCCGTAGCGGTAGTGTTCGAAAAAGGCGCCGGTCGTTCCGGTCACCCGGTAGCCCCGGTGGCTGTCTCCCAGAGAAATCGGGATGGTCCACGCCACGCTGCGGTGGTCGGCCACCATCCGGTAGGTCGACCAGGACACGTTGTTGGTGGGACTGCCGAGGCCGAACACGGAGTAGAGCAGGAGCTGCACAGGCGCCGTGCGGGCGCCAACGATCAGGTCGGTGCCGCTGACCGAGCGATAGAAACCCTCGCGAACTTCGGTCCGGAGTTGTTCGACCATGACCAGCAAGGCGATGGACAGGGCGATCGTCACCACCGTCATGACCACGCTGAAGCGTCGGTTGAGAAGCGAATGCCAGGCGAGCGAGAAGAGCTTCATGCCGGCTCCGCCGCCGCGTTGACTTCCGGAAGGCTGACCCGCCGATCGAACCGGTCGGCCAGCGCCTGATCGTGGCTGACGAAAAGCATCGTGGCGCCGGCGGAGTCGACCTGCTCGAACAACAGGTCGAGGAAGGCGTCGCGCCGATCGGCGTCGAGCGCCGAGGTCGGCTCGTCGGCCAGGACCAGTTCCGGCGCGCCGATCAGGGCCCGGGCCGCCGCGGCTCGCTGTTGCTGGCCGACGCTCAACGCACCCGCCTTGCGCGACCAGAGGCCGGGTTCAAGATCCATCGCCTCAAGCAGGCGACACGCCGCCTTGTGTACATCGCCGGCACGTTCGGCGCGGTTGCGGGAGAAGCGGCAGGGCAGGATCACATTGCCGATCACGTCGAGCCAGGGCAGGAGATTGAACTGCTGGAATATCACGCCGACATGGTCGGCCCGGAGACGATCGCGCGCCGGACCGGAGAGCGTTTCCAACCGGGAACCGGCGAGCGCGATACTGCCGCGGTCGGGCCGGGCCAGGCCCGCGATCAGTGCCAACAGCGTGGACTTGCCGGAACCACTCGGCCCGTACAGGAAAACGCGCTCTCCCTGTGCCAGGCTGAAGGCATCGAGGGCGATGACCGTGGGCTGCCCGGCTTGCCAGGCAAAGCGTACGTCACGTAGTTCGAGCAGGGATTTCGGGGTCATTCAATCGAACCGCATCCGGAAATTCTCACTGTCGAGGCGATGGCTGGCGGCGCCGGCATCGCTGAGCACGTCGATTCGGATCGAGCGATTGTCGGGAAAGCCCTCGAACAGGTCGATGTCCAGCCAGGGCAATCGCCGGGACGGTTCGCAGCTTATCACGGCACTGACATGAAAGGCCCCGTGGCCGCCGCTCGGGCTTCGAGTGTGGGCCGTCTCCCGGTGGCCGTGGTCATGATCGTGGTCGTGGTTCTGATCGTGGCCATTCTCGGGCTGCGTTTCGTGACCATCGTCGTGCGAAGCCGCGTAACCGATCGTATCGATCTCGCTCGAAACCACACGGCAATCCGACTCGGGGTCGGGCTGCAGCCATTCGCCCGCTTCGAGGCGCGCCAGAGCAGCGTCGAGGCGTCCGCGCTGCTGGTCGTTTCGAGGCGGATGTTCGAACCCCACCAGGTTGTGGCCCGGCAATTCAAGCATGAGCTGCCACTGACCCGAGTCCTGGGCCAGGGAACCGATGCCGTGACCGTGTTCGTGGGCGGCGTGTTCTCGGCGCGCTTGTTCGGCCAACGCGCAACCGGGCACGCCGATGCAGGCGGCAAGCACGCAGTAGATGATTTTCGTATTCACGAGCGAGTACCTGTTGCCAGCAAGAAAGTTGTTATAATATAACATTCACGTAATCGGAAACAAGCGAATGCGCTTTCGCCTCTCGACCGACCGCATCGGACTGTTCGTCGCAATCGGCTGCGGGCTTCACTGCGCGGCGCTAAGCGGCGCATTCTTGTTGTGGCCGGCATTATGGCTCAACCGCCGGCTCTGGGAGAGCGGCCTGTGGCACTCGCTGCGCTACCTCGAGCTGGGGCTCCTCGCGCTGGCCTGGACGCTGGTGATATTCGCGTCCTGGCTGGGATGGAGACACCATCGCTGCCTGCATCCAGCCGTCATCGGCCTCACCGGGGCCATGGTCATGACCGTGGCGATCGTCACGCCACTGCATTTTTCCGGATTCTGGGTCAGTGTGATGGCCCTGCTGGGCGGTCTGACCGTAGCCGCGGCGCACTGGCTCAACCTGCGGCTATACCGCCGTTTGCACCAAAGAGGGGCTTGACGCACAATTCCCCGATCCAAAAATTTTCGGGGACTCGAGAATAATGAAAACCACCTCCATTCACGGCATGTGGTCGTCGCGGCTGGCCTTCATCCTGGCCGCCACCGGCTCGGCCGTCGGCCTGGGCAACATCTGGCGCTTTCCCTACATCACCTCCGAGAACGGCGGCGGCGCCTTCGTGTTGATCTACCTGGCCTGCATTCTCGTTGTCGGCCTGCCGGTTATGTTCTCCGAAATCGTCATCGGCCGGCGCGGACGCATGAGCCCGATCAATTCGCTCAAGGAGCTGTCCGACGACGCCGGCGCCACTCGCGCCTGGACCGGGATCGGCTGGATGGGCATCATCGCCGGCTTCCTGGTGCTGTCGTTCTACTCGGTGGTCGCCGGCTGGACGCTGCACTACGCTTTCACCTATTTCAAGCAGTTGCTGGGCGGGGCAGCAATCACCGACCCGGACGCGACCTTCGGCGCCCTGCTCGCCAACCCCGGTGAGCTGACTTTCTGGCACGCCATCTTCATGGTCATGACCCTGGGCGTGGTCGCCTTCGGCGTCGAGCGGGGTCTCGAGCGCGCGGTCAGCATCCTGATGCCGGTCCTGCTGGGGCTGCTGCTGATCCTGCTGGGCTATGGCATGAGTACCGGCCACTTCGTCGAAGCGGTCGGTTTCCTGTTCAAACCCGACTGGTCGCAGGTCTCCGGCGACATGGTCGTGACGGCCATGGGCCAGGCTTTCTTCACCCTGAGCCTGGGCATGTGCGCCATCATGACCTACGGGGCCTACCTGCCGGCCGGGGTAAGCATCCCGCGCGTGGGCGTCACGGTGGCGGCGGCCGACACCGCGGTGGCGCTGATCGCGGGCCTGGCCATCTTCCCGATCGTGCTTTCCTTCGGCATCGACCCGGGCACCGGTGGTGCGGGCCTGATCTTCACCTCGCTGCCGTTGGCCTTCAACGAAATGCCCTTCGGCATCCTCTACGGCATGATGTTCTTCCTGCTGCTGTCGGTGGCCGCCTGGACCAGCTCGATCTCGCTGCTGGAACCGGCTACGGCCTACCTGGTGGAGCGCACCGACATTGGGCGCAAGGCCGCCGCCATGGTCGTCGGCGGCCTGGCCTGGATCGCCGGCATGGCATCGGTGTTCTCGTTCAACGTCTGGTCGCACGTGTCGATCGGCGGGCGCGACATCATGAGCGCCATCGAACATGTCGCCAACAACATCATGATGCCGCTCGGCGGCATGCTGATCGCGGTGTTCGCCGGCTGGGTTCTGTCGAACAAGATCACGCACGAGGAACTCGACCAGAAGATGCCCGACTGGGCCTTCAACACCTGGCTGTGGCTGGTGCGGGTGGTGACCCCGGCGTTGATCCTGGTGGTGGTGGCGAGTTTGATGGGGCTCATTTAGTCAGGGACGAAGGCGGGCAGGCACTGCTGGTTCGCCTATCTTCTGCAATGATCAAGTACCAAATTCCAAGTACCAAACAAAGATCAATGATCGAATTTTCAATGACTCAAACTGGAGCCTTCTGAGCGCTTTCCGCTGCGTTTAGGTCATTCGATCATTGGTCATTGGACATTGTTTGAAAATTGGAATTTGGTTCTTGATCATTACCCTTCCTCCACCAACCACTCTCCCACGACTTCAGCCAGCAACGGCGCCAGATCGATCTCCGCCTCCGGCGCGTCGACGCTGTTGGTGCACACGATTCTGGCAATGCCGGCCGCGGCAAGCGTTTCGCGCGCTTGCTCGCCGAACAGTCCGTGAACACCTACCACCACCGGCGCATCGAAGCCGGCGATGGTGAGCGCCCGGGCGGCCTCGGCCATGGTCGTTCCCGAGGAAATGATGTCGTCGACGAGAACCGGCGTGTGCCCGGCCAGGGCGTCGAGTTCGGGAAGCTGCAGGGTCACATCGCGGTCGCCGTGGCGCTTCTTGGTGAAAACCCGCCAGGGCAGGCCACGCAGGCCCGCCACGGCCGAGACCCATTGTTCACTCTCGCCGTCGGGGCCGATCAGCACCGGGTCGTCGACTTCGGAGGCAATCCACTCGGCCAGGGCCGGCGCGGCTTCGACGACGCGCGAGTCCAGAGAGTAGAGCTCGTCGAGGCTGGCGTAGCGGTGGAGGTGCGGATCGACGGTCACCAGCCAGTCGAAGCCGCCCGACAACCAGCGCGCGAAAGGCCGCGAGGTGACTGCCTCGCCGGGCCTGAAGCGCATGTCCTGGCGCATGTAGGGCAGGTAGGGGCAGACCAGCCCGATTCTCGCCGCGCCCAGTTCGCGCACCAGGTCGGCGGCAAAGAGCAGGGAAGCGAGCTTGTCGTCGGGATGGTCGAGGCGGGCCACGACCAGCACGTCGCGGCCGGCCGGGTCGTCGTGCACGCGCAGGTAGCTTTCGCCGTCAGGAAAACGACGCCACTCGAGTTCGCCCAGCGGCAGGTCGAGCCGTTCAGCAAGGGCGTCGGCCAGTTCCTCACTGCCTGTAAACGGCAGCAAAAGCGCGCGGTCGCGAGTACTCATGCGCCCTTCCCGATGGCCACGATGCCGTTGGTCTCGGCATACTCGCGGGCATAGTTGAGTTCGCCGCGCGTCTCGGCATGGATGGTGTAGACGGGCTGGCCGACTTCGACGCGATCACCCAGGCGCACGTGCATGTACACCCCGGCGGCGGCAGCGGCAGGCGCACCGGCCAGCTTGGCCACCTGGGCCAGTCGGCGGTTGTCGAAACGGGTGACTTCACCCGAATGCGCGGCCGGCATCGGGTGGGACTGGCTGGCCACGGGCGGCCGGCGGAGGCCGCCCTGCGCGCGGCAGATGGCTTCGAAGCGGGCCCTCGCGCGGCCGCTGGCCAGCGTCTCCTCGGCCATCACGGATCCCTGATCGGGCTCGGCCACGCCGGCCAACTCGAGCAGGGCGCCGGCCAGCACGACGGCGCGCTCGCGCAGGTCACGCGGCTGGTCTTCGGCGTTGGCCAGAACCGCCAGAATATCGTGCGCCTCGAGCGCGGGCCCGATGCCGCGGCCGACCGGTTGACTGCCGTCGGTGACCAGCACGCGAACCTGCATGCCGAATCGCTCTCCCGTTGCCCGAAGCCGGGCGGCAAGGCGTTCGGCATCGGCGCGCGATCGCACCTTGGCCGTCTCACCCACCGGCACGTCGAGCACGAGGTGCGTCGAACCGGCGGCAACCTTCTTGGATATCACCGAGGCCACCATCTGGCCTTCGGCGTCGATGTCCATCAAGCGCTCGACGCGAATCAGGGTGTCGTCGACCGGGCTGAGTCGCATCGCGCCGCCCCAGGCCATGCACGCGCCCTCGGCCTCGACCACGGAGCGCAGCTGCTCGATGTCGAGATCGACCCGGGTCATGGTCTCGACCGTATCGGCCGTGCCGGCCGGAGAGGTGATCGCCCGGGACGAGGTCTTGGGCATCCACAGGCCGTGTTCGGCCACGATGGCGACCACCAGCGGCGTCGTGCGATTGCCGGGCAGCCCGCCGACGCAGTGCTTGTCGACGATGATGTCGCGCGCCCACTCCAGGCGTTCGCCGGCGCCGACCATGGCCGCGATCATGTCGCTGAGCTCGTCGTCGTCGGGATCGCGCGCGGCCATGCTGGTCAGGAACATCGCCAGGTGGACGTCGGCGTAGCGACCGGCGGCAATGTCGTTGATCGCCGCATGCATCTGTGCGCGGTCGAGGCGATTGCCGTAGACGCGTCCGCGCACGGCGCTGAGCGAGGCGATCGGCTGGGGATGGCTGATGTGAACCGGATCGCCTTCGACCACGCCAAGCTGCCGCCAGGCCGATTCGGACAGGCCGATCTGATCCAGGCCGAACCATTCGGAATCGATCTGGTAGAGCGTGGCGATAATCGACTTACCGGCGTGCTTGAGTCGGACGCGGGCGTGGGCCGAAAAGCCTTCGGATCGGCACACCGGGCTGTCGCGCCGGGTGATGACCACCAGCTCGTCGTGGGTGTCGAGGCCCAGGCGGCGTGCGACGAGATCGTTGCCGTTGTTCGGCTCGGAACCGGCGCTCATGGCAAGGCGTGCTCGGATCCGTCGTCCGGCACTTCGCAGTCCCAGCCCAGCTCCTCTTCGATGCGAAGGCGCAGGGCATCGGCCGCGTCGGGCTCGCCGTGGACGATGAAGGTCTTGCGCGGCGGCCGTTCGAAACCCTTCAGCCAGCGCATGATCTCGTCGGCATCGGCGTGCGCCGAAAGCATGTCGAGATTCTCGACCCGCGCGCGCACCGGCCAGTACTGGCCATGGATCTTGACCGATTCCTCGCCGGCGATCATCTTGGCCCCGCGCGTACCGCCGGCCTGGTAACCGGCGAACAGGATCGTGTTGCGCCCATCGGGCGCGTAGACCTTGAGGTGGTGGATCACCCGGCCACCGGTCGCCATGCCGCTGCCGGCGATGATGATCTTCGGGTGGGGATTGGTATCGAGCGCCTTGGACCCTTCAACGTCGCGAACGTATTCGGGCAGCGCGCAGGCCGCCTCGGCCTCGGCCGGGCTCAGACGATGGTCGCCGGGATGGTCGGCGAACACCTGGGTGGCGTTGATCGCCAGCGGGCTGTCGAGGTAGACGGGAATGGTCGGAACGGCGCCGGACTGGATCAGCCGGTTGAGATGGTGCAGTAACAGCTGCGTACGCCCCACGGCGAAGGCCGGTATGATCACGCTGCCGCCGCGGGCAACGGTTTCCCGGACGATGCGCCCGATCTCCGCTTCCGGGTCTTCGTGGTTGCGGCTGCGGTTGCCGTAGGTCGATTCGACCACGAGGTAGTCGGCCGTGGGCACCGGCTCGGGATCGGGCATGGTCGCGCTGCTGTAGTTGCCCAGGTCCCCGCTGAAGACGATGCGCGTGCCGTCGATGTCGACCTGCGCCGTGGCGGCCCCGGGTATGTGCCCGGCATGCCGGAACAGCACCTCGACGTGATCGGTGCGGTAGGGCTCGTCGTAGCGCACCGCGCGAAAGTGCTTGAGCGAGGCTTCGGCTTCCTCCTTGGTGTAGAGCGGCCGGGCCGGCTCGTGCTTGGTCCAGCCGTGACGGTTGGCCAGTTCGGCATCCTTTTCCTGGATGAAGCCGCTGTCGGGCAGCAGGTAGCGGCAAAGGTCTCGCGTCGCCGGCGTGGCCAGGATCCGGCCGGAAAATCCCTCGCGACAGAGCACGGGCAGCCAGCCGGAATGATCGATGTGCGCATGGGTCAGGATCACGTGCTTGATGCGCGAAGCTTCGATCGGCAGGGAGCGCCAGTTGCGCTTGCGCAGGTTCTTGTAACCCTGGAACAGGCCGCAGTCGACCAGGTAGTGGGAACGCTTGCAGCGCAGCAGGAACTTGGAGCCGGTGACGGTGCCGGCGGCTCCGAGAAAGCGGATTGTCTTTTCAGCGCTACTGGCCATTGGTCATCTCTTCGGATTGGATTGGCAGATTTCGGAGAAGCGTCTCAGGACGGTGTCGCCCGCCGGGCCCTCGCTCACGCCCTCGAAAAGGGCGCGACTGTCAAAGCCCTCGCCCTCGAGCAGCTCGGCCCGGGCCTCCACATAGCATCGCATGATCGCGGCATCGAACTCCGGGTGAAACTGCACACCCCAGCTGCGGCCACCGAAGTGCAGGGCGTGATGGGGATCGCCTTCGGTTCGGCCGATCACGCGGGCCGAATCGGGTGGGGCGAGTACGGCTTCGAGATGGGTCACCTGAACCGACGCCCGGGGTGCGAGCGCACCGATCAGTCGATCGTCGGTCGACTCGACTTCGAACGCCCGGGTGCCCATTCGCCTGCCGTTGGGATTGGGGCCGACGTCTCCGCCCAGGGCATGCGCCATGAGCTGGTGGCCATAGCACACGCCCAGGACGGGCAGGCGGTCTTCGCGCACGATCGCGGCCAGCCATCGGGCGGTGCGCTCCGACCAGTCGAGTCGTTGGGAAACCATGGCCGGCGAACCGGTGACGATGATGCCGGCGTAGCCGTCCAGTTCCTGCGCGTCCGGCAATGGCGGCGACGCGACGACGTCACGCGTTTCCATGCGAAACCGCCGACCGGCCGGCGAACGCGCGAACCAATCGTCAAAATCGCCGAAGCGCTGCCGCGCCTCGGTAAAAGCCGAGCCGGTCTTGATGATCAGGATTGTCGGCTGTTGCATGGGCTGGCCGCGCGAGCGACGGACCATGGCTCACTCCTGCCTGAATCGGTCCCGGAACAGCAGGCCGTCGAGCACGGCGGCGACATCCGGATCATCGACCCGCAGGATGAACATGCCGCGATTGATGTCGGAAACCAGCACTGAACCGTCGGCGAAATAGGGGAACACGCTCCAGGCACCGTCGAAGCCCAGGGGGGCGTCTTCGGGAAAGGTGTCGAACCAGGCCACCTCCGTGAGCTCGGCCGTGGCCGGATCGTCGATGCGCAGTATGCGCAGGCCACGTTGGTAGTTGGCCTGGAAGACGTAGTCGCCGATGACGTACTGGTTGTGATCGATCGACAGCCCGTCGGCGATGTACTCGGCCGGGTCCGGCGCTTCCTCGAGCGACTCGAAGTCGAAGATCAGGGTGCGCGTCCCCGCCAGGTCGTTGCTGGTCTCGTCGAGTTCATCGTCAGTCAGGAAATAGCGTTGATCGCCGGTCAGCCAGCCCTGGTGGGTGTAGGCCGCATCGTCGTAGGTGTGGCGGCCGACCTGAACGGGGTTGGCCTTGTCGGTGACATCGACAATGGTGACGCTTTCCTCGTTGCTGGCAAAGCAGATTTCACGCCCCTGGTAGGCTTCGTCCGGACCGCGGTAGACGACGCACTGGACATCGTGCGTGTAGCCGTCGTCCGCGAAGCAGCCGGCGTAGGTCGGATTGGTGGGCTGGCGGATATCGACCATGTAGAGACCGCCTGAACACAGGTTGCCGCCGACGGCGTAGGCGTAGCCGCTTTGCTCGTTGATGGCAATGTTGTGGGCCGAGTGCAGGGTGTTGCCCCCGGCCTCGCCGGTGAAGTGAGCGTCGTGGTCGAAGGTCTGCGGATCTTCCGGGTCGACGTCGAGCAGCCGGGTCAGGTCGAAGACCTGGATGCCGTGGCCGGAGACGGCGTCGGCGACCATGAAAGCATGATCGTCGTAGGTCTTGATATCGGACCAGGTGCTCGTGCCAACGCCGTCGGGGCGCGGCAGGTTGCCAAGATAGACGGGATCGTCGGGATTGGTGATCTCGACGAAGCTTACTCCGTTGGAGCGTCCCATCAGCGCGAATCGACGGCCGGAGTCGGCGTGAACCCAGCCCCAGTTGTCGGCGCCACTGCCGCCGCCGATGGTCGGCAGGTCGAGCCAGCCGGACAGGCTGACCTGGTGGCAATCGAACTTGTCGGCAGAGCCGGCGATGCATCTCGCCGGGCCCGAATAGTCGTAATCGACGCGTTCCTGCTGCTTCATGTGGTGCGCCATGCTCTCGAAATCGATATCCGGGTGCTGCTTGCCGAGGATCTGCGCACGCTCGCTGGTGAAGCAGCCCAGGGCGATGGCCGGGATGAGCACGAGCAGGGCAGGCAGGTGTCTGATGAGTCTGGAGGACATGATCGAATCCGTTGTGTGGTCGGTTTGCATTGGTGCCGGATCGCGGGCGATAGGGGTCAAGCCTGCCCATCTTAACGGATGGACGCCACCGGGCCCGGTTTCGGCCCGTTATACTTGCGGTTTCGCCTTACGGGTATCGAATCGATCGTGTATTTTCAGGACTTCATCCGCACCCTGGACCGCTACTGGGCCGAGCAGGGCTGCGTGCTGACCGCCCCGCTCGACCTCGAGGTCGGCGCCGGCACGTTTCATCCGGCCACTTTCCTGCGCGCCATCGGTCCCGAACCGTGGAACGCGGCCTACCTGCAGCCCTGCCGCCGGCCGACCGACGGTCGCTACGGCGAGAACCCCAATCGCCTGCAGCACTACTACCAGTACCAGGTGGTCATGAAGCCCTCGCCGCTGAATTTCCAGGAGTTGTACCTCGGCTCGCTCGATGCGGTGGGTATCGACCCGAAGGTGCACGACATCCGCTTCGTCGAGGACAACTGGGAGTCGCCTACCCTCGGCGCCTGGGGCCTGGGCTGGGAAGTCTGGCTCAACGGCATGGAGGTCACGCAGTTCACCTATTTCCAGCAGGCCGGCGGGCTGGCCTGCAAACCGGTCATGGGTGAAATCACCTACGGCCTGGAGCGCCTGGCGATGTATCTGCAGGGCGTCGACAGCGTCTACGAGCTGGTCTGGACCGAGGGGCCGTTCGGCAAGGTGACCTACGGCGACGTGTTCCACCAAAACGAAGTCGAGCAGTCCGCCTACAACTTCGAGCACGCCGACGTCGACAGCCTGTTCGGCTGGTTCGACACCTGTTATCGCGAGTCCGTGCGGCTGGTCGATGCCGATCTGCCGCTGCCCGCTTATGACCAGGTGCTCAAGGCATCGCACGCCTTCAACATGCTCGACGCCCGCCAGGCCATCTCGGTGACCGAACGGCAGCGCTATATCCTTCGCGTTCGCGACATCTCCCGCCGCGTGGCCGAAGCCTACTACGCCAAGCGCGAGGCGCTGGGCTTCCCGGCGCTCAAGGAAGCCGACAGGGAGGACGCGGCATGAGCGAGAACGCCGACCTGCTGATCGAAATCGGCTGCGAGGAACTGCCGGCCGGCCAGCTGCATTCCCAATTGGACCTGCTGGCCGATGGACTGGGGTCCAGGCTCGCCGACGCGGGTCTGATCGAAACCCACGCGGACATCGTTCGGCTGGGCACCCCGCGACGCCTGGCCATTCGAATTCCCGCGGTCAAGGCGCGCCAGGCCGACCAGGTGCTCGAACGCAAGGGCCCGGCCGAGAACGTGGCCGTCGACGGCGACGGCAATCCGACCAAGGCGGGCGAGGGCTTCGCGCGCAGCGTCGGCAAGGCGTTCGACGAACTCGAGTGGCTGGAGAACGAACAGGGCCGCTGGCTGTTCACGCGCGTGGAGCAACCCGGCCAGTCGCTGGCACAGCTGCTTCCGGAAATGTTCGACGCGACCATCCGGTCCATGGCCGGCGCGCGATCGATGCGCTGGTCCGACCGCGAGGACCGATTCCTGCGGCCGGTGCGCTGGCTGGTCGTGCTGCACGGCGCCGACGGCGTCGAACTGAATTATTTCGGCCTGGATGCCGGGCGGCAGACCCGCGGCCATCGCATTCATGCCCCGGGCTGGCACGAGATTCCCGACGCCGGTGAGTACGAACAGGTTCTGGAGAAGGCATCGGTCATCGTCGATCCGGCGCGGCGCAGGCAGCGCATCATCGAGCAGGCCCGGGCGCTTGCCGACGAGGCCGGGCTCACCGCGGTACTCGAGGACAAACTGGTCGACGAGGTCGCCGGCCTGACCGAGTGGCCGGTGGCGGTGATGGGACGCTTCGACGAGGGCTTCCTGGCCGTACCCGAGGAGGCCCTGATCTGTTCGCTCGAGCAGCACCAGAAAAGCTTTGCCCTGCGCGACGGTGACGGACGGCTTGCGCCGCGCTTTATCGCCGTCGCCAACATCGAAAGCAGCGATCCGGGGCTGATGACATCCGGGTTCGAACGCGTGATCCGCCCGCGCCTGGCCGACGCCCGTTTCTTCTGGGACCAGGACCGGCGCGAATCCCTGGCCGACAAGCGACAACGGCTCGACGCGATCCTGTTCCAGGAGAAGCTCGGCAGTATCGGCGACAAGGTCAGGCGGCTGGAGAAGCTGGCCGAGACCACGGCGCCGGCGCTGGACGCAGGTATCGACGTCACGGTGCGGGCTGCCGGTCTGTGCAAGTGCGACCTGGTCACCGAAATGGTGGGCGAGTTTCCGGAACTGCAGGGCGTTATGGGTCGCTACTACGCCCTCGAGGACGGCGAGCCGAAAACCGTGGCCGACGCCATCGAAGGCCATTACCGTCCCCGGCATGCCGGAGACGAGCTGCCGGCCGACCCGGCCGGACGCGCGCTGGCACTGGCCGACCGCCTGGACACCGTGCTGGGCGTGTTCGCCGCCGGGCAGAAACCCAAGGGCGGCAAGGATCCTTTCGCGCTGCGGCGCGCCGCCCTGGGCATCGTTCGACTGCTGGGCGACTCGGGCACGACCCTGACGCTGCGCAAGGCCCTGACCTCGGCCGCGGGCGCGCTCGAGGGCGTGGCCCAAATCGACGACGCCCTGATCGACGAAGTCGAGCAGTTCATTTTCGAGCGGCTGCGCTCCTGGCTGGGCGAGCAGGGGGTCGAGACCAACACCGTGCACGCTGTCGCCGCCGGTGATTCGGGGTCGGTGGCCGACTTCGCCGCGCGAGCGCGCGCCGTCCAGCAGTTCGCCGACGACCCGGCGATGGCCTCGCTGGTCGCCGCCAACAAGCGCGCCAGCAACCTGCTCAAGCAGGCCGACCTGGAGGTGAGTCACCGCATCGATCGCGCTCGCCTCAACGAAGCGGCCGAGCAGCAGCTGGCCGAGGCTATCCAGGGTGCCGGGCGGGCGCTCGAGCGCGCGATGGAACAGGCCGACTACCCGGCGGCGCTGGCGGCACTGGCCGAACTGCGCGCACCGGTCGACGCCTTCTTCGACGATGTGATGGTGATGTGCGAGGACGAATCGCTCAGGAACAACCGCCTGGCGCTGCTGGGGCAGCTGCGCGAACTGTTCCTGCATATTGCCGACGTCGCCCGCCTGGGCCGCTGATGGGTGGCCAGGCCGCGCCGGTACTGATCGAGCGCGCCCTGCTGCTCGGGCGGGGCGACAGCGCGCCGGATGCGGCGCGAATCGAAAAAGTGGTTGCCTTCCAGCGGCGCGGGCATCGCGTGCTGCTGGTTGCCCCGAAACCCGCCAGCTGGCGTCCGACCCGGCGCAGCGTGGACCGCGACCTGGCCCTGCAGCAACAGCTCCACCAGATGTTCTCGCGCGCCGGGGCCGAGCTCGACGGCGTACTCTACCTGGGCACCGGCCTGTTCAGCCGCAAGGATCGCCAGAAGAACGAATTCGAACAGACGGCGCGGCGTTATGGTCGCAACGTCGGCGAAATGTTACTCATCGGTTGCGATCAGGCGCTCATAGAGGCCGCCGACCGGGTCGGCCTGAAGCTCCACGTGATCGGCTCGAACCCCATCACCAACATCCCCACCTTCGAAGACTTCAGGACCGCTCTGGCGAACGTCGGGTAGCGTCCCCGATCGGGGTTCCGTGAACACCTTGCTCGCTGGCGATGTATCGCTCTTGGAATTTTCAGGATCCAAGCACCAATTTTCAAACAAGGACCCAATTGTCAATGACCAAAGGATCCAAACGTGGCCTCGGACACTCAAAGCGCCCCGATTCGTTTCGGTTACTTAAAAATTCGGTCATTGGGATTTGTTTGTAAATTGGTGCTTGGAATTTCGAATTTACGGGGCCGCCGAGGCCCGCGCAGAGTTGTTCAGAGGTTCCCTAGATATCCAGGTTCGACACCTGCAAGGCGTTGTCTTCGATGAAGGCGCGGCGGGGTTCGACTTCGTTGCCCATCAGGGTCGAGAAGACTTCGTCCGCGGCCACGGCGTCCTCGATATTGACGCGCAGCAGGCGGCGGGTTTCCGGGTTGACGGTGGTATCCCACAGCTGTTCGGGGTTCATCTCACCCAGGCCCTTGAAGCGCTGGAAGCTGCGGCCCTTGCGCGATTCGTCCATCAGCCAGTCGAATGCCTCGGCAAAGCGGGTGATGGGTCTGGCGTTGTTGCCGCGCTCGACACGGGCGCCTTCCTCGAACAGGTCGTGAACCGCCTCGCCGACCCGGGCGAGATGGCGGTATTCCGGCGAGTTGAAGAACGAGGTATCGAGCACGGTGTCCTGCACCACGCCCTGGCCGTAGCGCGAGATGGCAACGCCGCCGCCGCCGAGTGGCTTGATCTTCCAGCTCACCCCCGCGGGCGTGACCTTCTCGAGCCGCGCGACCAGGCCCTCGGACCAGGAATCGAAACCCGATTCTTCTGAAAATGGTTTAAAATCAACAAGTTGCTCTATAACGTCGGGGTCGTAGCGCAGCTTGAGCCGCTCGCCGACCAGGCGCGCCTGCTGGAAATTCTTGAGCAATTCTCCCAGCGCGGCGGCGTCGATCGGCGGTGCGTTCTCGGACGGGAACAGGCGCGCGCCGTCGAGCGCGCGATCGAGCAGGTAGCGGTTCATCTCCGCTTCGTCCTTGAGGTACCACTCCTGCTTGCCCTGCTTGATCTTGTACAGCGGCGGCTGGGCGATGTAGACGTGCCCGCGCTCGATCAGTTCCGGCATCTGCCGGTAGAAGAAGGTCAACAGCAGCGTGCGGATATGCGAGCCGTCGACGTCGGCGTCGGTCATGATGATGATGCGGTGGTAGCGCAGCTTTTCCACGTCGAACTCGTCGCGACCGATGCCGGTGCCCAGCGCCGTGATCAGCGTGCCCACCTCGGCGGAGCCGAGCATCTTGTCGAAGCGCGCCTTCTCCACGTTGAGGATCTTGCCCTTCAGGGGCAGGATGGCCTGGTACTTGCGGTTGCGGCCCTGCTTGGCCGAACCGCCGGCGGAGTCACCCTCGACGATGAACAGTTCGGACAGCGCGGGATCCTTTTCCTGGCAGTCGGCCAGCTTGCCCGGCAGGCCGGCGACGTCGAGCACCCCCTTGCGGCGGGTCATGTCGCGCGCCTTGCGCGCCGCCTCGCGGGCGCGGGCCGCCTCGATTACCTTGCCGACGATCGCCTTGGCATCGTTCGGATGCTCGAGCAGGAAGTCGCGCAGGTGCGCTGCCAGCGCCGACTCGACCGCCGGCTTGACGTCGGAGGACACCAGCTTGTCCTTCGTCTGGGACGAGAACTTGGGATCGGGCGCCTTGACCGACAGAACGGCAATCAGGCCTTCGCGGCAATCCTCGCCGGAGGTCTGGACCTTGGACTTCTTCGCCAGGCCCGATTCGTCGATGTAATGATTGATGGTGCGCGTGAGCGCGGCGCGGAAACCGGCCAGGTGGGTGCCGCCGTCGCGCTGCGGAATGGTGTTGGTGAAGCAGAACACCGACTCCTGGTAGGCATCCGTCCACTGCAGCGCGGCCTCGACGGTGATGCCGTCGACGTCGGCCGAGAAGTGCAGGGGGTTGGGATGCAGCGGACTCTTCTTGTCGCTCAGATGCTGGACGAAGGAACGGATGCCGCCTTCGTACATGAAGCGATCCTGCTTGCCACTGCGCTCGTCGATGAGCTCGATCTGAATGCCGGAGTTGAGAAAACTCAGCTCGCGCAGTCGCTTGGCGAGGATGTCGTAGTGGAATTCGACGTCCGTGAAGGTCTCGGTGCTGGGGGTGAATCGAATCTCGGTGCCGCTGCGCGTGCTTTCGCCGGTCGTCGCCAGCGGCGCATCGGGAACGCCATGGGTATAGCTCTGGTACCAGCGCTGCGCCTGCCGGTGGATGACCAGTTCGAGTTTTTCGGACAGGGCATTGACCACCGACACGCCCACGCCGTGCAGCCCGCCGGACACCTTGTAGGAATTGTCGTCGAACTTGCCGCCGGCGTGCAGCACGGTCATGATCACTTCCGCCGCCGAGCGGCCTTCTTCCTCGTGCAGGTCCACCGGTATGCCGCGGCCGTTGTCGGAGACGCTGACCGAGCCATCGCCGTGGAGAATCACGCGAATGCGGTCGCAGTGACCCGCCAGGGCCTCGTCGATCGAGTTGTCGACGACCTCGAACACCATGTGATGCAGGCCGGTGCCGTCATCGGTGTCGCCGATGTACATGCCCGGCCGCTTGCGAACGGCATCCAGGCCCTTGAGGACCTTGATGCTGGTTGAGCCGTAATTGTCTTGCGCCATGCGGATGCGGTTTCCAGGAAGATTTGCGCGCGACCGACGAGCGGAAAGCCGCCCGCGGAACTCCAACGCATGATTATATCACCGACGTTCGACGCGGCCCTGTTCCACGTGGAACATCCGGGCGGACACCGGTGAGTCGGTCGTGGCGGTGATCCAGCTCTGAACGGCTTCGCGCTCGAGCCACCGCAGCAGGGCGTCGAGGTGCGGGGCATCGAGCTCGGAAACGGGGTCGTCCACCAGTAGCAGGGGGCGCAGGGCCTGGCCTTGTGACAGCAGCCGGTACTGGGCCAGCAGAAGCACCACGGCCACCAGCTTCTGTTGCCCGCGCGACATTTCCGCCGCGGCCCGGCCATCGCAACTCAGCACAAGCTCGGCCCGATGGGGGCCGTGCCGCGTGAAGCCACGCTCGCGGTCGCGGTCGCGTTGCTCGCTTAGCAGCCGACCCAGCTCGGCCTCGCGCGGATGGCCCTCGCGATAGTCCATGCGCAATGCGCCTGGGAGATGAAAGCCCAGCTCGGACTGGACGGCGGCGACAAAGGCCGAAAGGCGCTCGACCAGGCTGCGCCGCGCAGCTCCGATCCGCTCGGCCCCGCGCAGGAAATCCGGCTCGAGCGCGTTGAGCACCGAATCGGGGGCTTGCGACTTCAACGCGGCGTTGCGCTGTCGGAGCAGGCGGGCGAAGCGCTGCCAGTCGGGCAGGTAGGATTGTTCCACGTGGAACAATTGCCAGTCGAGGAACTGTCGGCGTCGCTCGGGCCCGCCGTCGATCAGCGCATGGCTGCCGGGTTCGATCAGGGTCAGCGGCAGCAGGGCGGCAAACTCGCTGATGCGCCCGCAGTCCCGCCCGTCGATCCGCCCGCGCCAGCCTTCGGTATCGCGCTCCACCCCCAGCCGGTTGCCGCCGTCCGCGCGCCGGGCCACGACCGACAGGGCATCGGCCTCCTTCTGGATCACGCGGGAAATGCGAGCGGAGCGGAACGAACGCCCGCGCGCAAGCAGGTAGATGGCTTCGAGAATGCTGGTCTTGCCGGCCCCGTTGGGACCGAAGAACCAGTTCATGCCGGGCGCCGGCGTCAGCTCGAGGGGTTCGAGATTGCGAACCCCCCGGATCGACAGGCGCTCCAGGCTCAAGAGCTCACAGCTTCAGGGGCATGACGACCTGGCGCACGGCCTCGGTGTCCGGGTCGGTGATCAGGCAGGAGCTGTTGGCGTCCTTGAGCGAGATGGAAACCTTTTCGCCTTCCATCGAACTCAGCGCGTCCATCAGGTAGTTGACGTTGAAGCCGACCTTGAGCTTGTCGAAGCTGTGCTCAGCCTCGATTTCCTCGGTGGCTTCTTCCTGCTGCGGGTTGTGCGCGACGATGCGCAGGGTATCCGGGAGCATCTCCAGGCGCACGCCGCGGTATTTTTCGTTGGACAGGATGGCCGCGCGCTGCAGGGCGTGGGTGAACTCGTCGCGCTCGACCCGCATCGGCTGCTCGCTCAGCAGCGGAATCACCGCTTCGTAGTCGGGGAAACGGCCGTCGATGAGCTTGGTGGTCATCACGATGCGCTCCCGATCGACCCGCAGGAAACCCTGTCCGAGCATGATCTTGAGCGGTTCATCGATGTCCTCGAGAATCCGGTTGAGTTCCATCACGCCCTTGCGCGGGACGATGACGCTGCGCACCTCGCCGTCGATCGGCGCTTCCGTCTCGGCCAGGGCCAGGCGGTGACCGTCGGTCGCCACGGCCCGCAGCTGCCCTTCGCGGAACTCCAGCAGCAGGCCGTTGAGATAGTGGCGAACATCCTGCTGCGCCATGGCGAACGAGGTCTTCTCCAACAGCCAGCGGAAACGGCCCTGGTTGATTTCGTAGACCTGTTGCGTTTCGGCCTGGTCGCTGGACGGGAACTCGGTGGCGGGCAAGGTGGCCAGGCTGAACCGACTTCGCCCCGCGTGGACGGCCAGCTTGTCCTCGTTGAGCTGAACGTTGATCTGAACGCCTTCCGGCAGGGCCCGACAGATATCCACCAGCTTGCGCGCCGGTACCGTGATCGCGCCGGTCTGGGCCACTTCGGCCTGCGCCCGGGCCACCACCTCGACCTCCATGTCGGTGCCGGTAATGCGCAGTCCTTCGTCGACGGCTTCGATCAGGAAATTGGCCAGAACCGGCAGCGTCTGCCGTCGTTCGACCACGTTGACCACCTGGGAGATCGGCGCCAGCAGCGTCTCACGTGGAATCGAGAACTTCATGATTGCTCCTTCATGTCGAGGCAGTCGGATGACTGTTTCTGTTTTTGTTTATAAAAAGAAATAAACAGTAGTAGTAGGGCCTGTTGAAACTGTTGATAAAACTTTTTTCCCTTATGTTTCAATTGCTTACCCTCTATACCCGTCTGTGGGAACTGGCGGTGGAACCTGTTGAGCGATTGTGGATAACTTGCCTGCGAAATTTTGTCCACAGCTTTTCAAGCTTCTCCCCACAACTTGTTCCGGCCGATGCTCAGCTCGTCAGTTCCCGCGTCAAACGGGCGTGTTCTTCGCGCAAACGCCCGTCAGACTCGCATAAACTCTCGATTTTACGACAGGCGTGAAGCACTGTCGTGTGGTCGCGGCCTCCGAAGGCGTTACCGATCTCCGGCAGCGAATGTTCGGTCAGGCCCTTGGCCAGGTACATCGCCATCTGGCGCGGCCGGGCGATGGAGCGGCTGCGCCGGCGCGACAGCAGGTCGGCCACGCGCAGCTGGTAGAAGTCCGCGACCACCTTCTGGATGTTTTCGATCGTGATCAGGCGATCGTGCACCGCCAGCACGTCGCGCAGAATCTCCTGGGTGTACTCGAGGTCGATCGAGCGCCCGGAAAAGCGCGCGTTGGCGATCAGCGAATTCAGCGCCCCTTCCAGGTCGCGCACGTTCGAGCGCATGCGCCGGGCGATCAGGAAGGTGACGTCGTCGCTCAGCTCCAGCTCGCGCTCGCCCGCCTTCTTCTGCAGGATCGCCACGCGGGTTTCGAAGTCGGGCGGCTCGATCGACACCGTCAGGCCCCAGCCGAAGCGCGAACGCAGCCGCGCCTCGATGCCGTTGACCTCCTTGGGGTAACGGTCGCAGGTCAGCACGATCTGCTGGCGTGATTCGAGCAGCGCGTTGAAGGTGTGGAAGAACTCTTCCTGCGAGCGATCCTTGCCGGCGAAGAACTGGATGTCATCGAGCAGCAGGGTATCGACCGAGCGGTAGCGCCGCTTGAATGCGTCAATGCTGTCGCGCCTCAAGGCCTGGATCATCTCGCTGACGAACTTCTCGGCGTGCAGGTACATCACCTGCGCCTTCGGATTGGCCTCGGCAATGAAGCGCCCGGCGGCGTGCAGCAGGTGGGTCTTGCCCAGGCCCGTCGAACCGTAGAGCAGCAGCGGGTTGTAGACGGTACCCGGGCTGTTCGCCACCTGCCTGGCGGCGGCGAAAGCCAGCTCGTTGGATTTGCCCAGGACGAAGTTGTCGAAGCGGTAACGATCATCCAGCCCCCAGGAGCCGCCGCCGCGCTCCGGTCGCTGTTCGACGCGCGCCTCCCTGCGCGAGCCGACCTCGATCGTGACGGCATCGCGCTCGAAACCGTGGTAGGCGAAAAACTCGCGCATCATCTCGAGGTAGTGCTGGCGCACCTGGTCGCGCACCAGGTCGTTGGGCGCGCTCAGGCGCACCCGGCTGCCACCGTTGTCGTCGAATTCGAGCGGACGAATCCAGGTATTGAGTTCCTCCAGCGGGATCTGGCGTTCCAGGCGCTCGAGGCATTGCTGCCAGAGCTCGGTCATTGAACGGTTCTGCGACGACTCGGTCATAAGCTGCTCAGTCTAGTCTGCATCGAGGGCAAATTCACCCCGCGCCGCGGCCGCCGCCGCACGGGGCGCGGCCGGGTTTCGGGACGGGCTCAAAACGTTGACATAAAAGCGCCCTGAGGGTTATGCTTGATGTCTTTTGTTGGGCTACTCTGCGCGGTTCGCCGCCGCAGGGTCGTATCGGCGTGTCCGGCCAGGGTCGGAACCGGTTTCGAACAAGCCCGCCATTCTATCGCCAACAGTTTACGGATTCGGTCATGAAACGGACATTCCAACCTTCCAGAATCAAGCGCCTTCGTCGTCACGGTTTTCGTGCCCGCATGGCCACCAAGTCGGGTCGCGCCATCATCAATGCGCGCCGTGCCAAGGGCCGCAAGCGCCTGGCCGCCAACCCGGGTCGGTAAATTCCAGGGCCAGTGGCATGGCGGCATCGCCTGCCTCGAACCGCGCGCCTGCTCAGCGGTGCGCAGTTCAAGGCCGTGTTTGCCGCCCGCCGCTCCTGCGGCAACGAATTCTTTCGGGTTCACCACGCGCCCTCGGATCAGGCGCGGCTCGGCATGGCCGTATCGCGCCGGGTTTCCAAGCGCGCGGTCGACCGCAACCGTATCCGCCGCCAGATTCGGGAATCCTTCCGATTGCGGCGCGAAAGCCTCGAAGCCCGGGACTACGTGGTCGTGGCCCGGTCGGCTGCCCGCCAGGCCGACCGCCGCGCACTGAGAGACAAGCTCGAACAACTTTGGCAGCGGTTTAGCGACAACTCATGAATACGCGCAGTTTCCTTCTACTTCTCATCGGCCTGCTGGGCTTCATGGTCTACATGGAGTGGCAGAGGGACTATGCGCCGCCGCCGCGACCGGCGGCCGAAAGCGAGCAGCCGGCGTCCAGCGCCGACGCCGGTGAGGGCGCCTCGGCCGATGCCGGCCAAGGCGCCACCACCTCCGCCGACCCCGGTGACGTGCCCGATGTGCCGGACTTCGCCGACGATGAAGGTGAAGAAGCTTCCGCTGCCGATGTGCCCCAGGCGCAGTCGGAAATCAGCGCCAGCCGTCGCGTCACCATCGATACCGATGTTCTCAACGTCGACCTCGATGCCAACGGCGGCACCCTGGTCGACCTGCGCCTGAAGGACTACCCGGTCAGCGTCGACCGACCCGACCAGCCCTTCGTGCTGCTCGTGCAGGACCTTCCGGAACTGTTCGTGGCCCAGGCCGGCCTGGTGAGTGCCGGCCAGCCGGCACCCAATCACCGCACGCGCTGGCAGTTCGATCAAGACTACTACGAGCTTCAGCCGGGCCAGGACACCCTCGAAGTTCCCCTGACCTGGCGGGATGAATCCGGCCTGGAAGTCGTCGCCACCTGGACCTTCCATCGCGGCAACTACGTCATCGACCTCGAGATCGAGGTGGTCAATGCGAGTGAGGAAGACTGGGAAGGCGCCCGCTATGTCCAGCTGCAGCGAACCCGCCCCGACATGAGCGAGGCCGGCTGGGCGTTCACCAACCCCGAGCGATTCAGCTACAACGGCGCGGCCGTCTACTCGCCCGAAGACGCCCTGACCAAGCGCGGCTGGGACGACCTGTCGGACAAGCCCTACCAGGCCACGCATGAAGGCGGTTGGGCCGCCATGATCCAGCACTACTTCCTGGCTGCCTGGATTCCGCCCGAAGACCAGCGCCACCGCTATACAACGCGCGAAATCAGCAACGGTCAGCTGCCGCGCTACCTGCTGGCGGCGACCTCGCCGCAGGTCACCGTACCCGCCGGCGCGCGCCACAGCTTCAACGCCCGACTGTTTGCCGGTCCCAAGCTGCAGAACCGCCTCGACGAAGTCGCCCCGGGCCTGCGCCTGACCGTCGACTACCGCTTTTTCACCATCATCTCGCGTCCGCTGTTCTGGGCGCTGGACAAGATTCATGCCCTGATCCAGCACTGGGGCTGGTCGATCGTGGTGCTGACCCTGCTGATCAAGCTGCTCTTCTACAAGCTGACCGAAGCGCAGTTCCGCTCGATGGGCAAGCTCAGGAAACTTCAGCCGCGCATCCAGCAGCTCAAGGAACGCTACGGCGACGACCGGCAGAAGTTCGGTCAGGCCATGATGGAGATCTACAAGAAGGAGAAGGTCAACCCGCTCGGCGGTTGCCTGCCGATCCTTGTCCAGATTCCGATCTTCATCTCGCTGTACTGGGTGTTGCTCGAATCGGTCGAGCTGCGCCAGACCTCGTTCCTGTGGGTGCCCGATCTGAGCCGTCCGGATCCGTACTTCATCCTGCCGGTGCTCAACGGTATCTTCATGATCGTCACCCAGCGCCTGATGCCGGCCGCCGGCATGGATCCCATGCAGCGCAAGATCATGCAGGGCCTGCCGGTGGTGTTCGCGTTCCTGTTCGCCCTGTTCCCGGCCGGGCTGGTGCTCTACTGGGCAACCAACGCCGGCGTGTCCCTGGCGCAGCAGTGGTACATCCTCAAGCGCCTGGACAAGGAAGAGGAACGCAAGAAGCGCTAATACCGCGCGCCGCTCACCTGGCGGCCGCGGTGCCCGAAGATGCGTTACGGCCTTTGGCCTTCACGCATCCTACGTTGCTGGGGTTCGGCACGGGTGTCGTAGGATGCGTGGAGCGAAGTGCAACGCATCGGGACGACGTTGCGGTATGCCTCCGAAGATTGACGTTTTTGCCACCCGTTGGCTGATGCGTTACGGCCTTCGGCCTTCACGCATCCTACGCTGCTGTGGTGTGGCAGGGGAATCGTAGGATGCGTGGAGCGAAGCGCAACGCATCGGGACGACGTTGCGGTATGCCTCCGAACATTGATGTCTTCGCCAATCGGTGGCTGATGCGTTACGGCCTTCGGCCTTCACGCATCCTACGCTGCTGTGGTGTGGCACGGGTGTCGTAGGATGCGTGAAGCCAAGCGCAACGCATCGGGACGACGTTGCGGTACGCCTCCGAAGGTGGCTGATGCGTTACGGCCTTTGGCCTTCACGCATCCTACGCTGCTGTGGTGTGGCAGGGGAATCGTAGTGTCGTAGGATGCGTGGAGCGCAGCGCAACGCATCGGGACGACGTTGCGGTATGCCTCCGAACATTGATGTCTTCGTCACCCGGTGGCTGATGCGTTACGGCCTTCGGCCTTCACGCATCCTACGATGCTGTGGTGCGGCACGGGTGTCGTAGGATGCGTGGAGCGAAGCGCAACGCATCGGGACGACGTTGCGGTACGCCTCCGAAGATTGACGTTTTTGCCACCCGGTGGCTGATGCGTTACGGCCTTTGGCCTTCACGCATCCTACGCTGCTGTGGTGTGGCACGGGTGTCGTAGGATGCGTGGAGCGAAGCGCAACGCATCGGGACGACGTTGCGGTTCCCCCGCACATCCACGCCTTCGCCACTCCCCCTGCGATCGATCGCGCGTGGCAGAATCGCGTTCATGAATGCATCGGTCGATACCATCGTCGCGATCGCCACGCCGCCCGGTCGGGGCGGGGTGGGGGTGGTTCGCCTGTCCGGGCCGGAGAGTCTGGACATTGCCGGGAAGCTCTGCGGCGACCTGCCGCCGGCCAGGCAGGCGGGGCTTCGCGTGTTTCGCGACCGCGACGGGCAAACGCTCGACTCCGGCCTGGTGATCGTCTTTCCCGGTCCGGGCTCGTTTACCGGCGAGGATGTGGTCGAGCTGCAGGGGCACGGCTCGCCCGTCGTGCTCGAGATGATCCTGGCCGCCTGCGTTGCATGCGGTGCGCGCCGGGCCGGGCCGGGCGAATTCAGCCAGCGCGCCTTCGTCAACGACCGCATGGACCTGGCCCAGGCCGAGGCGGTGGCCGACCTGATCGCGGCGGCGACCGACACGGCCGCGCGGGCCGCGCACAGAAGCCTGGAAGGCGCCTTTTCGAAGGAGGTCGATGAACTCGCTGACGCCCTGGTCGAACTGCGGATCTGGGTCGAAGCCGCGCTGGATTTTCCCGACGAGGAAATCGACTTTCTCGCCGATGGCCAGGTGGCCGAGCGGGTGGCGGCCCTGCGCGCGCGCCAGGAGACGCTGCTGGCGCGCGCCGGTACCGGCCGGCTGCTGTCGAGCGGCGTGCGCATCGCCATCGTCGGGCGGCCCAACGCCGGCAAGTCGAGCCTGCTCAACGCGCTCAGCCGCCACGACGCCGCCATCGTCACCGAGGTGCCCGGCACCACGCGCGACGTGCTGCGCGAAACCATAACGATTGCGGGCTTGCCGGTCACCCTGGCGGATACCGCGGGCATCCGCGAGACCGCCGATCGCATCGAGACCGAAGGCGTTCGCCGGGCCGAGCGGGAAATGCACGCCGCCGACCTGATCTTCTGGGTCGTCGACGCCAACGACCCCGACGCACAACCCCTGCCGGGCCTGCCCGAATCGGTTCCGCTGATCCGCATCGACAACAAGATCGACCTCATCGGCGAGTCGCCGTCGCGCGAGGGTCGTCACGTGCGCCTGTCGGCGATGACCTGCGAGGGGCTGGACCTGCTCGAGCAGCTGGTGATCGGCGAACTGGGCCTCGACGAGGCCGGCGGCGGTGAATATTCCGCGCGCCAGCGCCACGTCGACGCCATCGATGCCGCCGGCGAGCACATCCGCCGCGGCGAGGCCGAACTGTCGTCCAGCGGCTCGGGCGAACTGCTGGCCGAGGAGTTGAGACTGGCCGCCGAAGCCCTTGGCGAGATCACCGGCCGCATGAGCTCCGACGAACTGCTCGGTCGAATCTTCTCGAGTTTCTGCATCGGCAAGTAGTGCGCGGGGTTTGCCGACGCCGGGCCGGCAGGCCTATACTCGAACGTCACGAGCGCATCTGACAAAGAGGGTGGTGGAATGCACACGATTCGACAGATTATTGCCGAAAAGGGTGACCAGATCTGGTCGGTCGGCCCCGAAGACACCGTTTACGACACCATCCGGCTGATGGCGGCCAAGGGAATCGGCGCCCTGATCGTCCTGGACGGCGAGAGCCTCCACGGCATCATTTCCGAGCGCGACTATGCCCGCAAGGTCATCCTGGAGGGCCGGTCGTCACGCGACACGAAGGTGGGCGACATCTGCTCCAGCCCCGCGATCACCATTTCTCCGAAGGCCTCGGCCGAGGAAGGCCTGGCCCTGATGACGAGCAAGCGCATTCGTCACCTGCCCGTGGTCGAGGGCGATCAGTTGCTGGGCGTCGTCTCCATCGGTGACCTGGTCAATGCCGTCATCGGCGATCAGCAGAACCTGATCGAGCAGCTCGAACGCTACGTCACCGGCTGACCCCGACCCAGGGGGAAGACGATGCCACTCGAACTCGAACATGCCGCCGCGGTCGCCCGGGCACTCGGGCTGGACGAACACGGCCTGCACGTGGAACCCCTTCCCGGCGGCGATATCGCCGATGCGTCGCTCTTGCGTGCCGCCGACGCAACCGTCTTTCTCAAGACCCTGCCGCTTGCGCAAGCCGGCCTGCTCTCGGCCGAAGCCGACGGCCTCGAGGCGCTGCGCCAGACCGCCACCGTCCGTGTTCCGCGCGTCATCCAGCGCGGCATGCAGGACGGTTTCTCCTGGCTGGCGCTGGAGTATCTCGACCTGGACCAGCGCAACGCTGGCGCCGACGAGCGCCTGGGCCGCCAACTGGCCAACCTGCATCGCCATACCGGAGACGAATTCGGCTGGCACCGGAACAACTACATCGGACGTACGCCGCAAACCAACACGCGCATCGACGACTGGACCGTGTTCTTTGCCGCTCACCGGCTGGGGGCGCAGTTCGATCGCTTGCGCCGGACCCATCCCGACGAGGGCTGGCAAGCGCTGAAAAACGAAGTCATCGCGTCCTGGCAGAAGGTATCAGCACAGCACCAACCCGAACCCTCCCTGGTTCACGGCGATCTGTGGCGCGGCAACGCCGCCGTCCTGGCCGACGGCACGCCGGTCATCTTCGATCCGGCCGTCCACTACGGCGATCGCGAGTGCGACCTGGCCATGGCGCATCTGTTCGGCGGTTTCGACGACGCCTTCTACCAGGCCTACAACGAAGCCTGGCCCCTGCCCGAGGGCTTCGAAGTCCGCCGGTTCTTCTACAAGCTCTACCACATGCTCAACCACGCCAACCTCTTCGGCGGCCCCTACGTCGAGGCTTCCGAGCAGCTGTGCCGACGTATTCTGAAAGAGTGAGGGAATTGTCGGCCCGGCCGGGGCTTCGATGAACGTTTCAGAGCGCCCGGCTTGTTAAACTGGTTACATCTGAAACAACTCGGAGTGAGCTGATGGGCCTTCTCGTTGACGGTCAATGGCACGACCAGTGGTACGACACCGAATCGACCGGCGGACGCTTCAAGCGCGACGCCGCCGCATTTCGCAACTGGGTGACCGCCGACGGCTCGGCGGGCCCCAGCGGCGAGGGCGGCTTCCAGGCCGAAGCCGATCGCTATCACCTCTACGTGGCCCTGGCCTGCCCGTGGGCCAACCGCGCGCTGATCATGCGCAAGCTCAAGGGCCTCGAGCAGATGATTCCCGTTTCCGTGGTCAATCCGCTGATGCGCGAGAACGGCTGGTCCTTCGAACCCGGCTACAAGGTCACGCCCGATCCGATCCACAACGCCGATTACATGCACCAGGTCTACACCGCGGCCAAGCGCGACTACACCGGCCGGGTGACCGTGCCGGTGCTCTGGGACAAGAAAAAGAACACCATCGTCAGCAACGAGTCGGCCGACATCATCCGCATGTTCAACTCGGCCTTCGACGACCTGGGCGCGACCGAGGGTGACTACTACCCCGAAGACCTGCGCGAGGAGATCGACGCGGTCAACGAGACCGTCTATCACAAGGTCAACAACGGCGTGTACAAGGCCGGATTCGCGACCACGCAGGACGCCTACGAGGAAGCGGTCATCCCGCTGTTCGAAACCCTTGACGCGCTCGAAACCCGGCTCGAGGAAAACCGTTACCTGTGCGGCTCACGCCTGACCGAGGCCGACTGGCGCCTGTTCACCACCCTGATCCGCTTCGACGCGGTCTACGTCGGCCACTTCAAATGCAACATCCGGCGCATCGAGGACTACCCCAACCTGTCGAATTACCTCAGGGAGCTCTACCAGGTGCCGGGCATTTCGGAGACGGTCGATTTCCAGGCCATCAAGCTGCACTACTACGGCAGCCACGACACGATCAATCCGAGTTACATCGTGCCGCTGGGCCCGGCGCTGGATTTTCATCGCAAGCACGACCGCGCGCGTCTGCCGGCCGACTGATCGAGGCAGGCTCGAGTGACTCGCCGCCCGCCGACAATCGATCGGTGGCGCGGCGCGAGCCGCCGACCTGGGTGGCCAGGCGGCGCCGGCCCGCCGGCCGCGCCGACATCAAGGCCTGAACCAGCAGCGGCACGACGATCAGGGTGGTGCCGATCCAGAACCACAGGTCGGGCACTTCGGCGAACAGCAGCCAGCCGATCACGAACGCCCACACGATGCCCGTGTACTCCGAGGCGGTGACCTGGTTGGCGTCGACGTGACGGTAGGCCAGGATCACCGTCATGTTGTAGCCCAGGATGAACAGCGCCGAGCCGAAGGCCGCACCCAGGGAGGCGTAGTCGAGCGGCGCGCCTTCGACGAATGCCAGCACCAGCGCGGCCGGCAGGGCGAACAGGTAGTTCAGCAGCAGGCTGTGCACCACCGACTGCTCGCGCGGCAGCTTGCGCACCAGCAGCGCGTTGACCGCGAGTGCGACGGCCAGCCCCAGGGCGGTGAAACCGGCCAGGTTCATCTCGGTCGGGCGCAGGATGATCAGCACGCCGGCCATGCCGCCGATGACGGCGAACAGGCTTGACTTGTTCAGCCGCTCGCCAAAGCACAGCACGCCGAAAACCATCACCAGCACCGGCGCGGCATAGAAGATGGCGTTGGCCGTTGCCAGGGGCAGCGCGCCGAGGGCGACGACCATGCACAGGATGCCGCCCAGGCCGACGTGGGCCCGAACGAGATGCACGCGCGATCCGCCCCAGAAGTTCTTCCACTCGACCAGCGACAGGAAGGGCACGAGCAGCAGCAGCGTGAACACCAGGCGAACCGCCACGAACTGGAAGATGGCCAGGTCGCCGCTGGCCCACTTGATCAGGGCATCGGAGAAGATCGCCAGCAGGTTGCCGACGACCAGCAGCAAGATCGCGCTGTTGACGGTGCGTCCCGACATGATCCGTGTCTCCATGAATGTGGCGAGTCGATGGCGCTATTCTGGGGACGACCGATCATTATGTAAAATGATCAATACTCATTAGCCATGAGAAAAAACGATAATGCGCCTGCCCCCGCTCAAGGCCCTGCCCGTGTTCGAAGCCGTCGCCCGGACGCTGAGCTTCTCGGCCGCCGCCGTCGAGCTGCACGTCACCCAGTCGGCGGTCTCCCACCAGATCCGCCAGCTCGAGGACGACCTCGGCGAGACCCTGTTCGAGCGCGGCGGTCGTCGCGTCGCCCTGACCGAGCAGGGCGAGCGCTACCTCGAAGCCGTCGCGCCGGCCCTGGCGCAGATCGAGCGCGCCAGTGAACAGCTGCGCGGCGTTGGCGATTCGCGCATCCGCCTGGCCGTGCCCAGTTCCTTCGCGGTGAGCTGGCTGATTCCGCGCCTGCCGCACCTGCAGCGCCAGCATCCGGAACTGGACCTGGACCTGGAGATGCTCGCCGACATGCCCGTGATGTCCGAGCGCCTGGCCGACTGCTACATCACCTTCCGCTACAAGCAGCGCGGCTACCAGTCCGAGCGGCTCTACGTCGAGCGCCTGTTCGCCGTTTGCTCGAGGCAGTACTGGAACCGCGTTCGCGACGAACTCGACGAAGCCGGGCTGCGAAAACGCGGCAGCGGCGTGGCCATCCGCGCGGAATGGCTGACCCGGTTCACCCTGCTGTCGGCCGCCAGTGTGTTCGAACGCCCGGGTGAAGATTGGCGCCGCTGGTTCGCCGCCGGGCATGCCGAGCTGCCGGCCGCGGCCCACGTGCAGCATTTCTCCCACATGCTGCTGGCCCACGAAGCCGCCCGCCACCACCAGGGCATCGCCCTGTCCAATGACTACATGCTGGATACTGCCAGCGATCCCGACCTCGTGCGCCTGCCGGCCCACGAACTTCAAACAGGCGACGAGTTCCACTTTGCCTGCAAGACCTCGCGGGCGAACGAGATGGGGATTCAGCACCTGTCGAGGTGGTTGGTGAAGCAGGCGGAGGCTTCGGGGTGGATTCGGTGAAGGGCCCGGTTGGCGTTCTGCGCTGGGAGCCGTTAGTGACCGGTGAAAATTCCAAGTACCAAATAGCAAGTACCAAACAAATTCCAAATTCCAATGTTAGAAACGGCAGACGGTTCAGGGTCCTTCGCCTATCGAGACCTCATCAATGCTGCATGGCCGCCCTTGACGAGTCGAGAGCGCCCATGCAAGCGTCAACTGCAGCGCCAGCGATGGCCCCGGCCTCCGCAAACCAGCCGTCTCGCCCAAGCCCTCAAATGATTCGTAACGTGATCGCCTTCAGCACCGCCCTTGTCCGATCCCGAGTGTTGAGCTTGTCGAGGATGTCGGAGACGTAGTTCTTGATCGTGCCCTCGGCCAGGTGGATGGTGCGGGCGATTTCGCGGTTGGAATAGCCGCCGGCGATCAGGCGCAGGATCTCGATCTCGCGCTCGGAGAAGCTGTCGACCGGCGGTGAGTCGTCGCGGTAGGGATAGCGTTCGGCCACGCCCCGGGTGCTGATTGGCTGCAGCCGCGCCTCGCCGCGCACGATGGCGCCGATGAGCTCGGCCAGGTCCTCGGGCGAGATGTCCTTGAGCGCGAAGCCCTGCGCCCCGGCTTCCACGGCGGCCAGCATCAGCCGGCTGTCGTCGAAGGTCGTCAGCAGAAGCACCGGCGGCGCGTCTTCGCGGGCCTGCAGTTGCCGGCACAGCTCGATGCCGTCGACGCCCGGCATGCGGATATCCGACACGACCAGGTCCACGGCCTGCTCCGCCAGGGCTTCGAGCAGGGGTTCACCGGACGCGGCTTCGACCACCACCTCGAGGCCGGGCAGGTCGTTGATCACCGATTTCAGGCCTTCGCGGATCAGGGCCTGATCGTCGGCCAGGGCGATTCGGATCGTCATCAGGTCAACTCCACCGGCAGGGTCGCGACCAGCTTGACGCCGCCCAGCTCAGAGCGCGAGATCTCCAGGCTGCCGTTGAGTTCGGCCAGTCGCTCGCGCATGCCGGTCAGGCCGTTGCCGGGGCGGACCTCGTCCGGGTAATCCCCGTCGTCCTCGGCCGTCAATACCAGTTGCTCGCCCCGCCGGTCGAGCCGCACGTGCAGGGTCCGCGCCGGCCCGTGCCGGGCGGCGTTGGTCAGCGCTTCCTGGAAGGTGCGCAGTAGCGCCTCGGCCTGGTCCGCGCGCGGCACGCGCGCGTGCTCGTCGAGGTGGAGTTCCAGCCGCGGCCGCGGCAGCGGCCGGGCCACCTCGCGCAGGCTCTCGGCCAGGTCGATGCCCTCGGTTTCACGCAGGTGGCGCACGACCGAACGCAGGTCCTGTAGCAGCTCGTCGGCCAGGCCAGTGGCATCCTCGACTTCGCGCGCGGCATCGTCGTCGAGCCGCCGGGCAAGCCCGCGCAGCTTGAGCTTGAGCGCGGTGAGCTTGTGGCCGGCAACATCGTGCAGTTCGCGCGACAGGCGCAGGCGTTCCTGGTCGCGTGCGGTCTCGCTCAGAAGCGAGCGCGTGGCCAGCAGCCGGGCGTTGACCGCCTTGAGGTCCTCGGCCATCCGTTCGGCCGCGTTGGCGTAGCGCATCACCAGCACCGCGAAGAGCTGGAAACCGGCGAAACCCAGCATCGACAGGCCGGCGTTGCGCCAGCTCGAACCCCATGACTCGATCATCACGGCGCCGAAATAGAGGTTGACCGCGACCAGCGCCAGCACGAGGAAAACGGGCGACAGGCGGTTGGTGAACTGCGTGGCCAGCAGGATCAGCAGGATCGGCGTCGATCCGGATGGAATGAACCACAGCGCGAGCGCGGTGAGCAAGGTCAGCGCGACGAGGAAGGCATCGTAGACGCAGCGCGGAATCAGCTCGTCGAGCAGGCAGGCCATCCAGCACAACAAGAAGGCGAACAACAGCAGATCGGCCAGGGTCGGCAAGCCGCCGGGATGGCGGTCGACAACCGCCATGGCCGTCAGCCAGACCGCCACCCAGGCGAAATAAGAGGCCCAGGCCAGCGGGCTGAGCAGCAGCTCGCGCATGACCTGCTTGACGTCGATATTCATGTCTCCTGTATAGCCGCCGGGGGCGGCGACCACAACCGCCCGGAGCAAAGTCATGACTTTCGGCACCCGGTTTGCCTGACTTCCGGCACCTTACCGCGCCGCGCCGCCATCCGATCCTGTAGCCACGCTTGCTTGAACGAGGAACCGGACCATGACACTGATTCAACTGCTTTCGGGATTCGCACTGCCCCACGCGCTGGTGGGCACCGTCGCCCTGGCGACCTTCTGGACCGCCGCGCTGGCGAGAAAAGGCTCGCCCCTGCACAAGACCGTCGGCAAGGTCTATCTGCTGGCGATGATCGGCGTGGCCGCAACGGCCGTGCCGCTTGCCCTGTCGCAGGCGCTGCAGGGTCAGTGGCTGGGCGCGGTCTTCCTGGGCTATCTGGTAATCCTCGTTTCCCACGCCTGCCGCCTGGCCTGGCTGGCCATTCGCTGGAAGCGCGACTTCAAGCGATACACGGGCACTGGGTTTCGCCTCGGCGCGATGCTGCTCGGGCTTTCCGGGCTAGGCGTTTCCGTCCTGGGCATGGTCCACGGCGCATGGCTGCTGATCATCTTCGGCCTGATCGGGCCGATGGCGGCACTCGACGCGCGCAAGCTCATTCGCAGCGGCCCGCAAAGCCCCAAGTGGTGGCTGAAGGAACACTATGGCGCGATGATCGGCAACGGCGTGGCCACGCACATCGCCTTCCTGCAGATCGGCCTGATGCGTCTGGTTCCCGGCCTCGGCGACAGCGTGGTGCAGCACCTGGCCTGGTTTGGCCCGCTGGTGCTCGCTTTCGTCGCCGGCTACTGGCTCGACCGTCGCTACATGCGGCCGCGGCCGATGCCGTCGAAGCCCGCCGGGTAGGGGCCGATCACTGCCCGAGCAGGTCGGGCTGGCTCTCAGTTCGAACCGGCTCGAAGTCACGCACCTTCTTGCCGCCGTAGAAAACCAGCTTGAACTCGCGGCGGCTGACGGGCACGTAGCGTTCGTTGCCGCCGATTTCGACCTGCGCCCCGTCGGTCACCGCATAGCCGTCGTCGTCGACGCGCACCACCATGGTCGCCTTCGCGCCGGTGTGGCAGATGGTCTTGAGTTCCTTGAGGTTGTCGGCCCAGGCCAGCAGGTACTGGCTGCCCTCGAACAACTCGCCGCGAAAGTCGGTGCGCAGGCCGAAAGCCAGCACCGGGATCTTCAGCCGGTCGACCACTTCGGTGAGCTGGTAGACCTGGTCGCGGGTGAAGAACTGCGCCTCGTCGGCAAGCAGGCAGTGGATGTTGCCCGATTCGAGCTCGGCGGAGACCAGCTCGAACAGGTCGTCCTCCGGCCCGACCGCCAGGGCGGGCTGCTCGATGCCCACGCGCGAGCGGATCACGCCCTTGCCGGCGCGGTCGTCGATGCCGGGGCTGATCAGCAGCGGGCGCATGCCGCGCTCGAGGTAGTTCCAGGCCGACTGCAGCAAGACCGTCGTCTTGCCGGCGTTCATGGTCGAGTAGTAGAAGTAGAGCTTGGCCATGTTCGAACGTTCAGTCCGCTTCGTGGCGGTCCACCCAGATATCGAACCAGAGTGCTTCCAGGTTCTCCCGCCCTTCCAGCCAAGCATCGAGGGAGGATGCCACTTGCTCGCAATCGGCACATCCCTCGCGCCGGTAGAGCAGCAGGTAGAGGTCGGCCTCGGGCAGGTCCTCGTGGGTGTAGGCCTCGCCGCCGGGCGTGATCGTGCGATCGAGCAGCCGCTCGAGGTTCACCATGGAACGCTCGCGCCGACCGTGCTCGTAGGTCAGCCCCAGCGTGCGCTCGAAGCCGCGCCGGTAACCCTGCAGATGCCAGGCCCCGCTGCGGTCGGTGAAATACACGAAAAGCTGCGGCACTTTCACCACGATCCCCTCGCGCTGGGCCTGCGCGCGCAGGTTGCCGACGAAACGCTGCTGCTGCTGCATGACCTCCTCGCGCTGGTGCAGCTCGACGCGGGTGATATCCGCGGCCGGTGCCGGAGCGGCGGCGAGCAGAGCGGTGAAAAGGATGGCGAGGGCGGCGAGAAGTCGCATGGGGGGAGTATAGCGTTTAAAGAAAGGGTTCAGGGTTCACGGGAAAGAAGGGTTCAGGTTTCAGGTTTCAGGTTTCAGGAGCGCCTGGCGAAGCCGCTCGTTCGGTGCCGACAAGCGGGGCGCCGTGTAGCCCGGGGCTACTGGGGCATCGGAGTCGGCCCGGAACCCGGAACCCCTTAGCCTTTTCCTGAAACCTGAAACCTGAAACCTGAAACCTGAAACCTGAAACCTGAAACCTTTCTTTAGGCGCGTAGAATCGAGTTTCCGCTACAATGCCGCGCCCATGTCGAAGACCGCCATCAAACTCAACCCCGCCCAGCACGCCGCGGTCACCCACATCGACACGCCGCTGCTGGTCCTGGCCGGCGCGGGTTCGGGCAAGACGCGCGTGATTACCGAGAAGATCGCGTGGATGATCGACAAGGGTCACTACGGCGCGCGCGAGATTGCCGCGATCACCTTTACCAACAAGGCCGCGCGGGAGATGAAAACCCGTATCGGCAAGCGCCTGGGGCGCAAGAAGATCGAGGGCCTGACGATCTCGACCTTTCACTCCCTGGGCTGGGCGATCCTGCGCTCGGATCCTGAGGCCGCGGGCCGGCGCAAGGGCATGAGCATCCTCGACCAGCATTCGGCCGGCGACCTGGTGCGCGAGATGCTCCCCTCGGGTGCGCCCAAGGACATGGTCTATGCCGTGCAGGCCGGCATCGGCCGCTACAAGGACGCCGGGCTGAATGTCGAGCAGGCGCATGCGGCGGCCAGCAGCGAGAACGCAGCCCGCGCGGCCGAGATCTACGCCGGCTACCAGGAGCGACTGGCCGCGCTCAACGCCGTGGACTTCGACGACCTGATCTCGATTCCGGCGAAAATGCTCGAAGACCCGGTCATTCGAACGCGCTGGCGCCACAAGCTCAAGTACCTGCTCGTCGACGAATACCAGGACACTTCCGAGGCCCAGTACCGCCTGCTCGGCAAGCTCACTGCCGACACCGGCGCCTTTACGGCGGTGGGCGACGACGACCAGTCGATCTACGGCTGGCGCGGCGCGCGGCCGGAGAACCTGGTCAGCCTAAGCAGCGACTGGCCCAACCTCGAGGTGGTCAAGCTCGAGCAGAACTACCGCTCGACCGGCTACATCCTGACCGCCGCCAACTCGGTCATCGCCTGCAACCCGCACGAGTTCGAGAAAAAGCTCTGGAGCGAGCACGGTCCGGGCGACCGGATCGAGATCGTCGAGTACGCCGACGAGGCCGACGAGGCCGAGTCGATCGCGCGCGCCATCGTTACCGAGGTGCACGGCGGCCACTCGCGCTTCGGCGACTGCGCCGTGCTGTATCGCTCCAACTTCCAGGCCCGCGCGATCGAACAGCAGCTGCGCGAGTACGGCCTGCCCTACGTGGTCTCCGGCGGCCCGAGCTGGTTCGACGCCCGCGAGGTGCGCGACTGCCTCGCCTACCTGCGTTTGCTGGTCAATCCCGAAGACAATCCGGCCTTCATGCGCGTGGCCAACGCCCCGCGGCGCGGCCTGGGTTCGGGCGCGATGTCGCGCCTGGCGACCTACGCCGATGCCACGCGCAAGAGCCTGTTCGAGGCGGCCATCGATCCGATGTTCCAGTCCGAGTTGCCGACCCAGGCGCAGCGGGGTTTCCGCTCGTTCTCCAACATGCTGATCGACTTCAACGACCGGGCCGAACGCAACAGCATCGGCGAAGCCTTCGGCGAGATGCTCGAGCACATCGGCTACCTCGAGTGGCTGATCGAGACCGACGACGACCCGAAGAAGGCCGACCGCCGGCGCCGCTCGATCAAGGACCTGACCGGCTGGGTCGAGCGCCTGAGCGCCGACGTAAACTCCGGCGAGGAACTGATTGCGCGCGTCTCCCTGGTGGCCGGTCCCGACGACGATCGCCACGATGACGCCGACATGGTGCGATTGATGACCCTGCACGCGGCCAAGGGCCTGGAGTTCCCGCGCGTGTGGCTGGCCGGTTGCGAGGAAGGCCTGATGCCCCATAGCCGATCGGTCGAGGAGGACACGATCGAGGAAGAGCGCCGCCTGATGTACGTCGGCATTACCCGCGCGGAAAGAAAGCTGCAGATTTCCTACGCCCGACGCCGCAAGCGCGGCGGTGAACAGGTCCAGACCACGCCGAGCCGCTTCCTCGACGAACTGCCCGAAGACGCCATCCGCTGGCCGGCGCGCCACGGCAGCGAAGAGGCCACGGCCGAGGATGCGATGGACAACATCGCCGCGCTGAAGGCGATGCTCGAAGGTTAGGGCGGCCGCAGAAGTTTTTCTCGCGCAAAGGCGCCAAGATCGCCAAGGAAGAACCAAATACTCAATTCTTGAAGTCCCGGCCAGCCGATCTGTTTCCATTCTTAATGAACGGGTTCAATCGTCTTTTCCTTCGCGCCTCTGCGCCTTTGCGCGAGATAAAAAAAGCTAGTGCCCCCTCAAACCGAAAAACGCTATGATGCCTATTCATGGTCAATAAGCTGATCAATCTCATGGTGATGGCAAGCGCCATGCTGGCACTGGCCGGTTGCGATGCCGGGGAACCGTTTGTCGTCGTCGAGGGCGAGCGCTTCAGTGTGGAGATTGCCGACGACGACGCCACGCGCGCGCAGGGGCTGATGTTCCGCGACGAGATGGCCGACGACCACGGCATGTTGTTCATCTTTCCGAACGAGCGCCCGCGATCGTTCTGGATGCGGAACACGCGCATTCCGCTCGACATCATCTACCTCGACCGCGACCTGGAAGTGGTCAGCATCAGCGCCGAAACGCCGCCGTGCCGTTCGCGCTCGGGGCGCTGCCCCAGCTATCCCAGCGAGGGGCCGGCGCAGTACGTGCTGGAGATCAACGGCGGGCGGGCCGCCGAGCTGGGGCTGGCGCCGGGTGATCGCATTGAAGTGGGCAACGTCGACGGGGTCGAGTGATAGACTCGGGCCTTCGGTCAACCTTCAGGCACACTCGGCATGTGGATCTTCCGGAAGCTTTTCGGCCCCATCCAGCGCTTTCTCGAGCGCCGGCGCTTTCCCACGCTGTTGTTGATCCTGGCCGCCCTGTTCGGCGCCAACCTGTTCATTCCCGACCCGATCCCCTTCATCGACGAGGCGATCATGCTGGTCGCGACCGTCATCGTCGGCGCGTTTCGCGAGCGGAAAGGGCAGTCGGACGGGTCGAAGTCGTCGTCCGAAAGTCAAAACCCGGGAACCACCGAAGACACCGAAGACACCGAAAAAGACCGAAAGCGCTAGGAGCCTAGGATTTCGTGGGAGCGGCTTCCAAGCCGCGATCTTCGGCTAGCCATGGCATCGCGGCTTGGAAGCCGCTCCCACGACTGATAGACCCTGCCTTTCTTGATTCGTGTCTTTTTCGGTGCATTCGGTGTATTCGGTGGTTCCAAGGTTTTAGCCAACCCAACCATGCCCCTGCGCTATCCTCCCCTCCATGAATCTCCCAGCCGCCACCCCGAAACCGATCACCCTCCTGCAGCTTTCCGACAGCCACCTGTCCGAAGACCCGCAGGCGCGTTACCGCGGCCAGCACGCCGACGCCAACCTGGCCAGTCTTCGCGAGGCCATCAAGGGCTTGTCGCCCGACGCCATCGTGCTCTCCGGCGATGTTTCCGAGGACGCCTCGCCCGCCTCGTACTGGCGCATGGGCGGTTTCGTGCGCGACCTGGCGCCGAAGATCGCCTGGATTCCGGGCAACCACGACGAGCGCGAGGTCATGGCCGGGGTGTTCGATGAGCTAGGATTCGAGGCCGGGCCGATCGTCAGGCTCGGCGCCTGGCAGATCGCGCTGCTCGATTCGGCCTGGCCGAATCGCCCCGAAGGCGAGCTGACCGGGGAGCGGCTGTCGGTTCTGGATCAACTTTCAGGCGACCGACCGGCGCTGGTGTTCGTGCATCACCAGCCGGTGGCGGTGGGCTCGCCCTGGATCGACAAGTACCCGCTGGTCGAACCCGATCGCCTGTGGGAAAAGCTGTCGGACAAGCCGGTCAAGGCGGTGGCCTTCGGCCACGTTCACCAGGTCTACGAGGGAGAGCGGGGCGGGATCGCCTGCCTGTCGGCGCCGTCGACGGCCGCCAACGGCGTGCGCGAGGCCCCCAAATTCACCCCGAGCGATCAGGGGCCTTCGGCGCGTTGGTTCAGGCTGTGGCCGAGTGGCCGGTGGGAATCGCAGCTGCTCTAGATCTCCATCATCTCGAAGTCTTCCTTGCCCGCTCCGCAGTCGGGGCAGAGCCAGTCCTCGGGGACGTCTTCCCAGCGGGTTCCGGGCGGGATGCCGTCGTCGGGCCAGCCTTCTTCCTCGTCGTAGATAAAGCCGCAGACGATGCACATCCAGGTCTTGAAGGGTTGTTCTTCGCTCACTTGAAGTCCGGTATTGATGGCTGATGAGGCGCCATTCTATCGAATGCCGTGCACAGCGTGGCGAAGGTCGGGCGGGTCGAAGATCAGCGCGTGCCCGCCAGGCGCCGTGATCCGCTGAGGTCCGCGCCCTCGACGAACAGGCGCCGCAGGCCCGGCACACCCTCGAGACGGATGGTCAGGACGCCCGCTTCTTCGAGAGCCGGGGCGATGTAGACGTCGATTTCCCCGAAGCGCTCGCAGCGGTAGCCCGACCCGTCTTCGGGCGGTCCCGGCTCGGCCACCGGTACGCCGGCCAGCCCGCCGCAGCATCCGTGCCGCGGTGAGACTCTGAGCACGACTGCGCTACCTCGCCCGGCGAGCCAGCGGCGCGCTTTGCTCGTGATCTCGACGCGCGCGCTCAAGCCCGGCCCTCGGCCTGCGCCATGGTCGGGAAGTGGCCGCGCGTCTTGTTGGCGATGCGCACCAGCGCCAGCATCAGCGGCACCTCGACGAGCACGCCGACGACGGTGGCCAGCGCCGCGCCCGACTGGAGGCCGAATATCGCGATGGCCGCGGCCACCGCCAGCTCGAAGAAATTGCTCGCCCCGATCATGGCGCCCGGCGCGGCGATCTTGTGCGGCACGCGCCAGGCCCGGGCCCAGCCGTAGGCGATGAAGAAGATCAGGAAAGTCTGGATGATCAGCGGCACGGCGATGAGCGCGATATGCAGCGGGTGGTCGAGGATCACCTCGCCCTGGAAGGCGAACAGCAGCACCAGCGTGATGATCAGCCCGATGGGCGTGATCGGCCCGATGCGTTTCATGAACACCTTGTCGAACCACTCGCGGCCGCGCCGGCGAATGAGGGTGAGGCGCGTGAGGTAGCCGGCGAACAGCGGGATGACGATATACAGCAATACCGACAGCGCCACCGTGTTCCAGGGCACGGCGATGTCGGAGATGCCGAGCAGGAACACCACGATCGGCGCGAAGGCGAACAGCATGATCAGGTCGTTGACCGCGACCTGGACGAGGGTATAGGCCGCATCGCCGCGGGTGAGATAGCTCCACACGAACACCATCGCCGTGCAGGGTGCGGCGCCGAGCAGAATCGCGCCGGCGAGGTACTCGCGTGCCAGCGTTTCCGGGATGAGCGGGGCGAAGACCACCATCAGGAAAAACCACGAGATGGCGAACATCGAGAACGGCTTGATCAGCCAGTTGACGGTGGTGGTGATGACCAGGCCGCGGGGATGGCGGCGCACGCCCAGGATGGCGCCGAAGTCGATCTGCACCATCATCGGGTAGATCATCGCCCAGATGAGGATCGCCACCGGGACCGAGACCTGGGCGTACTCGAAGCGCGAGAGCGTGTCGGGCACGGCCGGCAGGAACTGGCCCACGGCGATGCCGATGACGATCGCCAGTGCGACCCAGATCGACAGGTAGCGCTCGAACAGTCCCATGCCTTCCTTGATATCGGGCGATTCTTCCGGGTTCATCGGGGGGTTGGTTTCCTTGTTCATCCAGGTTCCGGGTTCAATTCGATTGCAGTTCGGTCTCGAGCAGCTCCTGCACGCGCCCGCGGATGTCGTCGCGCACGGTGCGGAACTGCGCCATGATGTCGTCCTCGCTGCCGCTCGCCCGGGCCGGGTCGGGCAGCGGCCAGTGCACGCGTCGCACGCCTGGCGGCAGCACCGGGCAGTGCTCGTCGGCATGGCCGCAGACGGTCACGACCAGGTCGGCGGCGGCCAGCATGTCGTCGTCGACCCGCGTCGACTGCTGCTGCGAGATATCGACCCCAGCCTCGCGCATGACGGCCACGGCCCGGGGGTTCTGACCGTGCGCCTCGATGCCGGCCGAGGCCACGCCGGCGCGCTCGCCGGCAATGGCGCGGGCGAAACCCTCGGCCATCTGCGAGCGGCAGGAATTGCCGGTGCAAAGAAAGAGAATGTTGTGCACGGTCGATCAGTCGCAGGCGGCGAAGGGTCGGTCGGGCATGGCGGCCAGGCGCCGGCGGTAGTCGTCGAGCGCCTCGTCCTCGCGCACCGCCTCGAGTACCTTGCGCGACCAGGCGGGCAGCTCGGGGTGCAGGCGGTAGTAGACCCACTGCCCCCGGCGTTCGTCGGCCACGATGCCGGCATCGCGCAACTGCGCCAGATGCCGCGAGACCTTAGGCTGCGACAACTCCAGGGCGTGGACGAGTTCGCACACGCACATTTCGCGCTCGCCGAGCAACAGCAGCAGGCAGTGCAGCCGCGTGCGGTCGGCCAGCGCCCGGAAAAAGCGCTCGGTGGTCATTCGCATATTCGCTTATGCATATATGTATATCATAAGGCGTGCCGGCGCCGATGCGCAAATGCCGCCCGGCCAGCCGGCCAGCCGGCCCGATCGCGGCCGCCCTTCCACGCCGCCGCGGCCCGATGCCTTAAACTGTCTCCGAGAAATTCCGGCCTGGTTGCGTCCCTTCGGACCGCCCGAGCGCCATCGGCGCCAGCGCCCCGGGCCACACGACCACAAGATCACGACGCCAGGAGTTGTAGCCAACGCCATGACCGCCAGTCACGACCTGTTCGACCGCGCCCGCGCCCGCATCCCCGGGGGCGTGAATTCCCCGGTCCGCGCCTTTTCGTCCGTCGGCGGTGAACCGCTGTTCTTCGATCACGCCGAAGGCGCCTACATGTTCGACGTCGACGGCAAGCGCTACATCGACTATGTCGGTTCCTGGGGCCCGATGATCTGCGGCCACGCCCACCCGAAAATCATCGAGGCGGTGCAGCAGGCCGCGGCCAGGGGCCTGAGCTTCGGCGCGCCCGCGCCGGGCGAGGTGACCATGGCCGAGATGCTGTGCGAGATGATTCCCTCGCTCGAGCGCGTGCGCATGGTCAACTCCGGCACCGAGGCCACCATGTCGGCCCTGCGCGTGGCGCGCGCGGCCACCGGCAAGGATCGCTTCATCAAGTTCGAGGGCAACTACCACGGCCACGGCGACAGCTTCCTGGTCAAGGCCGGCTCGGGTGCCCAGACCCTGGGCGTGCCGACCTCGCCGGGCGTGCCCGCCGCGCTGGCCGAACTCACCCTCAACGCCCGCTACAACGACCTCGAAAGCGTGCGTGCGCTGTTCGAACAGTACCCGGACGAGATCGGCTGCGTATTCGTCGAGCCGGTGGCCGGTAACATGAACTGCATCCCGCCCGAGCCGGGCTTCCTCGAGGGCCTGCGCCAGATCTGCGACGAGCACGGTGCGGTGCTGGTCTTCGACGAAGTCATGACGGGTTTTCGCGTCGGGCCCACCGGCGCCCAGGGCCGCTACGGCGTGGTGCCCGACCTGACCTGTTTCGGCAAGGTCATCGGCGCGGGCATGCCCGTGGGCGCATTCGGCGGCAAGCACGAGATCATGAAGCTCGTCGCACCCGAAGGCCCCGTCTACCAGGCCGGCACCCTGTCGGGCAATCCCGTCGCCATGGCCGCCGGCATCGCCAACCTCGAACTGCTTGCCGAAGACGGCTTCTACCAAAAGCTCGAAGCCCGCACGACGCAACTGGCCGATGGCTTCAAGCAGGCCGCCGACAACGCCGGCGTGCCCATGGCCACCGTGGCGGTGGGCGGCATGTTCGGCTACTTCTTCACCGATGCCGAGCGGGTCACCAACTTCGAACAGGCTGCCGCCTGCAATATCGAGCAGTTCAAGGCCTTCTTCAACGCGATGCTCGAAGCGGGCATCTACCTGGCCCCGTCGGCCTTCGAAGCCGGCTTCGTCAGCAGTGCCCATACCGCCGCCGACGTCACCGAAACCGTGGGCGCGGCCAGCGAGGCGCTGAAGAAGATCGCGGACCAAGGATAAGGATCGAACGATGCCGGTCGGGCCGGAAGTTGCCGGGCCCGGCGGAGTGGACTAGCATCCTTCGAGGTACAAGGGGATGGCGCTGATCCGGCGACCACCCCTTCATGGAGGGAACCGGCCTCGCCGAAGGCGGGGCCACCCCAAGAGGATTTTCCAGGAGCGCATGGCATGAAAGTAGGTGCACCGAAAGAGACCGCACCGGGCGAAGCGCGGGTTGCGTTGACGCCTGAAAGCGCGGGCCGGCTCAAGAAGTTGGGCTACGACTGCCTGGTCGAGACGGGCGCGGGGCTGGCCGCCTCGTTGACCGACCAGGCGTACAAGGATGCCGGCGTGGAAGTCGTCGATTCGGCCGAGGCGCTGTGGCAGCAGGCCGACGTGATCGTGAAGGTGCGCGAGCCCTCCAGCGAGGAGATCGACGCCGCGCCCGAGGGCAAGACGCTGATCAGCTTCGTCTGGCCGGCGAACAACGAAGACCTGCTCGAGAAGATGAAGGCCAGGAACATGTCCGTGCTGGCCATGGACATGGTGCCGCGCATCAGCCGGGCGCAGAAGATGGACGCGCTGTCGTCGATGGCCAACATCGCCGGCTACCGCGCCGTGGTCGAGGCGAGCAACAACTTCGGCCGCTTCTTCATGGGCCAGATGACCGCCGCCGGCAAGGTGCCGCCGGCGAAGGTGCTGGTGGTTGGTGCCGGCGTGGCCGGCCTGGCCGCGATCGGCACCTCGGTATCGCTGGGCGCGATCACCCTGGCCTTCGACGTGCGACCCGAAGTGGCCGAGCAGATCGAGTCCATGGGCGCGGAATTCGTCTACCTGGATTTCGAAGAAGAACAGACCGACGGCGCCGAGACCGGCGGCTACGCGGCGCCGTCGAGCCCGGAGTTCCGCGAAAAGCAGCTCGAGAAATTCCGCGAGCTGGCCCCCGACGTCGATATCGTCATCACCACCGCGCTGATCCCCAACCGGCCCGCGCCGGAGCTGTGGACCGACGACATGGTCGAGGCGATGAAGCCCGGTTCCGTGATCGTCGACCTGGCCGCCGAACGGGGCGGCAACTGCACGCTCACGAAAAAAGACGAACGCATCGTCACCGACAACGACGTGACCATTATCGGTTACACGGATTTCCCCAGCCGCATGGCCACGCAGTCGTCCAATCTCTATGCCACCAACGTGCGGCACATGCTCGACGACCTCACGCCCGAAAAAGACGGCACGCCGGTCATCGATATGGAAGACGACGTCATCCGCGGGTCGCTGGTGTGCCACGAAGGCGAGATTACCTGGCCGCCGCCGGAGCCCAAGACCAAGGCCATCGCCGCGGCCAAGCCCAGGAAGAAGGAGCCCGAAGAGACGGCCGAAGCCAAGGCCGAGCGCGAAGCGGCCGAACTGAAAGCCTCGCTCAACCGCACCGGCTGGATGCTGGGCATCGGCGGTGCGCTGTGCCTGGCCGTGGGCGCGGTCGCACCGCCGAGCTTCATGCAGCACTTCATCGTGTTCGTGCTGTCGGTGTTTGTCGGCTACCACGTGATCTGGGGCGTGGCGCATTCGCTGCACACCCCGCTGATGGCCATCACCAACGCGATCTCGTCGATCATCATCGTCGGCGCCTTGTTGCAGGTGGCCTCCGGCAATACAACGGTAATGGTGCTCGCCGCGGCCTCGATCCTGATGGCCTCGGTCAATATCTTCGGCGGGTTCCTCGTGACCCGACGCATGCTCGCCATGTTCAAGCGCAGCTAGTGTACCCCGTCACTCATTGTGTAACTTATAGAGCGCGCCTGAGCCGACAGTGCAAGGCGCGACCCGCAGTGAAGGGTGGGGCCCTTTACAAGGGGCGCAACGCCGCAATGTCGGTTCAGGCGCGCTCCCGAAGGGCGAGCCGGAAAGCGTTCATCTGCGGCGTTCTGTCTCTTGAAAATGGCCCCACCATTCCCTGCGAGACAGGCCTTGCAGCTAAACGCTTTCCGACTCGCTATAAGTTACAGAATGAGTGACGGGGTACACTAAAGGAATGCAGATGTCTATCGGACTGATCACCGCCGCCTACGTTGTCGCGGCCGTACTCTTCATCCTTGCGCTGGGCGGGCTCGCCAACCAGGAAAAGGCCAAGCGCGCCATCTGGTACGGCATTGTCGGCATGCTGCTGGCCGTCGTCGCGACCATCGGCACGCCGGGCGTGGGCCAGTACCCGCTGATCGCGCTGCTGGTGGCCATCGGCGGGGTCGTCGGCTGGTTCGTCGCCAAGCGCGTACAGATGACGCAGATGCCCGAGCTGGTCGCCGGCTTCCACAGCCTGGTCGGCCTGGCTGCGGTGTTCATCGGCATCAACGCGCACCTGGAAATGACCGTGGCGCTGGCCGCCAAGGACGCCGGTACGGTCGCCGAGCTGGCCGGTTTCGCCGCCACCATCGCCAAGAAGACGGCGGTGGAGCTCAACATCCTCAAGGTCGAGCTGTTTCTCGGCATCCTAATCGGGGCGATTACCTTTACCGGGTCGATCATCGCCTACGGCAAGTTGTCGGGAAAACTCAGTTCCGCGGCGCTGACGCTGCCGGGCCGCCACCTGCTCAACCTGACCGCCATCATTGCCTGCCTGGTGCTGGGCGGGCTTTATCTGGGCGGCGCGGGCCTGTGGACGATGATCGCCGTGGCCGTCATCGCCGGCCTGATCGGCTGCCACCTGATCATGGCCATCGGCGGGGCCGACATGCCCGTGGTGGTGTCGATGCTCAACTCCTATTCGGGCTGGGCCGCCGCGGCCATCGGCTTTACCCTGGGCAACGATTTGCTGATCGTCACCGGCGCGCTGGTCGGCTCCTCGGGCGCCATCCTGTCCTACATCATGTGCAAGGGCATGAACCGCAGCTTCGTTTCGGTGATTCTCGGCGGCTGGGGCGGGGAGTCCAGCGGCTCGGCGGCGGTGGAGGGCGACATGGTCGCCGCCGACGCCGACGCGGTGGGCGCGGCGGTGAATGATGCCGACAGCGTCATCATCGTGCCCGGCTACGGCATGGCCGTCGCGCAGGCGCAGGCGGCCGTATCCGAGCTGACGAAAAAGCTGCGCGGCCAGGGCAAGTCCGTGCGCTTCGCCATCCACCCGGTGGCGGGCCGCCTGCCCGGCCACATGAACGTGCTGCTGGCCGAGGCCAAGGTGCCCTACGACATCGTCCTGGAGATGGAAGAAATCAACGAGGACTTCCCCGACACCGACGTGGTCATCATCATCGGCGCCAACGACATCGTGAACCCGGCCGCCCAGGACGACCCGGGCAGCCCCATCGCCGGCATGCCGGTGCTCGAAGTCTGGAAGGCGCGCCAGGTGTTCGTGTGCAAGCGCGGCAGCGGTACCGGCTATTCCGGCATCGAAAACCCGCTGTTCTTCAAGGACAACACGCGCATGTTCTACGGCGACGCCAAGGCTTCCATGGAAGCCCTGCTCAAGGAGCTGGGCTGATCGAGGCCGCCCCGACGGCGCGCGTCGTTTGAACCCCCGAACCGCCCCCGCTACACTGACTGCGGGGACGCGGCTGCGGCACGGGCCATGGCGGTAGCGTGTCCAAAGCTCACATCCCGTCCATCGGGCTCCTGGCGCCCATCGCCCCGCGATTGATCACGTGCGTGTAGATCATCGTGGTGCGCACGTCCGAATGCCCCAGCAACTGCTGCACCGTCCGGATATCTGCGCCCGACTCCAGCAGGTGCGTGGCGAAGCTATGGCGGAAGGCGTGGCAGGTGACGGGCTTCCGGATCCCGCAGTCACGAGCCGCCCGCTTGACCGCCTTCTGCACGGTTGTGCCGAACAGGTGATGACGACCCACCTGGCCTGAACGCGGATCCATCGCCAGCCGCCGTGACGGAAACACGAACTGCCAGGCGGGCTCGAATCGCGCATTGGGATACTTGCGGTCGAGCGCATGGGGCAAGACGACGCCACCGCGACCGAGCTTTCGATCCAGCGCCAACAATTCCAGCGACTGATCGATCTGCAGCTGCAGGCCGTCGCGACAGGCATCGGCCAGAACCGTCACCCGATCCTTCGCGCCCTTGCCGTCGCGGATGACGAGTTCGCGCCGCTTCAAATCCACATCCTTGATGCGCAGCCGCAAGGCTTCGGTCAGACGAAGCCCTGATCCGTAAAGCAGCTTGACAACCAGATCCTGGGGCACCGGCAGCCGCGCCATGATCATACGCACCTCGTCGCGCTCCAGCACAACCGGCATGCGCGCGGGCTTCTTGGCGCGAACCACATCATCCAGCCAGGGCAACTCGATCTTGAGGACATCCCGGTACAAGAACAGAACCGCCGAGAGCGCCAGATTCTGAGTCGAAGCTGCAACATTCCGGTCCACAGCAAGATAGGTCAGGAAAGCCTCGAGCTCCCGCTTGCCCATATCCGCCGGATGCTTTTTGCCGTGAAACAGAATGAACCGGCGAACCCAGTGAACGTACGACTCCTCCGTCCGATAGCTGTAGTGGCGCGCTCGAATCGACTCGCGCAACTGATCCAGTAGCTTTTTGGCCATTACTCCTCAACCCAGATAAAACCTATCCAGATTGAAAACCAAACGGCGTCAGTACAGAATCAGAACCACGCGCGAATTCAGGTAGGAAATTTGCGCGTTAAACGGACAAATGTCATATTCCAGGCGGGCAGGCGGCAAGCGAAATGATTGATTTCATGGCAAATCCGCTCCAAACACTCCCCAAAAGCGGAGTTAAAGCGAAATTCGCCCCCCGAAACCGCCGACCAACACTTTTTTCACCTAGTTCTTAGTTAGCTGTTGGAATGAGTATTCTTAGATCTGCATCGGTGAACGGCCAGAACGGGGTAGTTGGTAGCTCCCGCTGTGCCACGGGCGCCGCGCCAGTCTTAAAGCTCGGGCGTAGTAGCCGGGATCGGCGCTGCCGATTCCTGGCGTGCAGTCCGAAGGGCTATGCCTTCGTCGCTTCTACCCGGAAAGGTCGCAGCGGCGTCCGGCTATCTGCCAGTCGAAAACTGGGGCGGGCTTCGATCAGCCGCTGGGGCGCTTTTGCGGAAAATGCCCCTTCCACAGCTAACAAGTCGCTCAAGTACGTTCCGGCCCTTCGGGCCTCCACCGGACGCGGCTAAAGCCGCGCCGCTTAGCTCAGACGTTATGAGTAAGGCTACTTTCATTTTTGCGGGACTTGTCCTCTCCCTGATCTGTTCCGCTGCAACTGGCACAACCATACATTGGGAGTCCTTGTATCCCGATGAGGCAGCCCGAGAATGTATCGAGGGCGAGGTCACCTTAACCTACGAGGTGGGTCCTGAAAGCCTACCCGTTGACATTCAGGTGGTAGCTTCAGAGCCGGAAGGCGTGTTTGACCAAACCGCAGTTCGGGCACTCTCGCGCTGGACGCAGAGTGACCCTCGCGGCACGCTAAAGAGAGAAACCATTGAGTTCAGGATTGACGACCATAGTGAGTGCAACTCATAACAAGTCGCTCAAGTACGTTCCGGCCCTTCGGGCCTCCACCGGACGCGGCTAAAGCCGCGCCGCTTAGCTCAGACGTTAGCTGTTGGAATGAGTATTCTTAGATCTGCATTGGTGAACGGCCAGAGCGGGGTAGTTGGTAGCTCCCGCTGTGCCACGGGCGCCGCGCCAGTCTTAAAGCTCGGGCGTAGTAGCCGGGATCGGCGCTGCCGATTCTTGGCGTGCACTCCGAAGGGCTATGCCTTCGTCACTTTTACCCGGAAACGTCGCAGCGGCGTCCGGCTATCTGCCAGTCGAAAACTAGGGCGGGCTTCGATCAGCGGCTGGGGCGCTTTTGCGGAAAATACCCCTTCCACAGCTAACAAGTCGCTCAAGTACGTTCCGGCCCTTCGGGCCTCCACCGGACGCGGCTAACGCCGCGCCGCTTAGCTCAGACGTTAGCTGTTGGAATGAGTGTTTGTAGATCTGCATCGGAGAACGGCCAGAGTGGGGCAGTTGGTAGCCCCCGCTCTGCCACGGGTGCCGCGACAGATTCGAGGCGTGGAGTTGCTAGCCCGGCTGAGCGTCGCCGCTTCTTGGTTTGCAGCCCGGAGGGTTACCTGCCTGCCGCTTCTGCCGGGATAGGGCTCTGCCGCTTCAGGTTGTTCGCCAGTCGAGCACCGGGGCGGGCTTCGCTCGCCCGCTGCGGCGCCTTGGCGGCAAGTGGCTCCTCCACAGCTAACAAGTCGCTCAAGTACGCTCCGGCCCTTTCGGGCCTCCGCCGGACGCAGCAAAGCTGCGCCGCTTAGCTCAGACGTTAGCTGTTGGAATGAGTGTTCTTAGAACGGCATCGGAGAACGGCCAGAGTGGTGCATTTGGTAGCTGCGGCCGTGCCACGCGCGCCACGGCGGCTTCCAAGCGCGGAGGTGATAGCCTGGCTCGACGTTGCCACTTTCTCGTTGGTAGTCCGGCGGGCTATGCGACTGCTGCTTCTGCCCGGAAACGCCGCAGCCGCGTCTGGTTGTTTGCCAGTCGAGTACCGGGGCGGGCTTCGCTCGGTGGCCGGGGCGCTGTCCTCTTGAATGCCCCTTCCACAGCTAACAAGTCGCTCAAGTACGTTCCGGCCCTTCGGGCCTCCACCGGACGCAGCTAAAGCTGCGCCGCTTAGCTCAGACGTTAAATGGCAGACAGAGACACCATACTGACTTGGCTCGCTTGGATTGCGTTTGCGGCCATGTTAATTGGATTCGTTTGGACAATCTATTTTCATGCAGTGATTTTTATGGAGGTCTCGAACCACGCAGAGGCTGCTAACAGACATAACACGTTCATGTGGAGTCTGTTGCTTCTCGATATTCCATTCGTTGCGTATTTGATCACGGAGCAAAGACTCAATCCCAGTAGCAAGGCTTTGTGGATTCTAGTCGCCTGCCTTGTCCCGCTCCTCGGATGGGTGGCATGTTGGTACTCGCGCATGCTTCCACATATTAGGGATGGCAAAGCTGATGCCACTTAACAAATCGCTCAAGTACGTTCCGGCCCTTCGGGCCTCCACCGGACGCGGCTAAAGCCGCGCCGCTTAGCTCAGACGTTACATGTGCATTTCATGAATAGACTCCTCCTCGCCTTCGTGCTTGCTACGCTAATGCTTGATGCGTTTGCGTGCTCCGGCTCAAGGCCGAATACGATCGAGACCTTTGAGCGAGCCGACCGTGTTTTCCGAGCTAAGATCATAGCCACTGAGCTTAAGCTGGAGGAGTTTGAAGGCGAGAGTCGCGAGGTCGTCCATGCTACTTACGACCTGCTGGAGTCTTACAAGGGCGAGAATCCCCAGAACGGTCTACTTAAAGAGCTTCCTTTCGCTCCCGGCAACTGCATGCTTGGCCTGCTCACTGGGGTGGAATATGTAGTCTTTCTAAAAGATAGTCTGTACGTGACCATGCCGAGTGGATCTTGGGCCTACATCAATGCCGAGGGCTCCGATGTGGCGCCGGAACTAGAAAAACTACGGGCTTTTGCCGATGACATGTAACAAGTCGCTCAAGTACGTTCCGGCCCTTCGGGCCTCCACCGGACGCGGCTAAAGCCGCGCCGCTTAGCTCAGACGTTAGGTGCTTATCCAGTCAGGAGAGGAGCTCATGAACAGAATCCTAGTTTTCCTATTCATCCTTGGGTCCGCATTCCTTCTTCTAGGGGCTAGTAGTACTGAGCGCCCTTCACTTGCTTCTTGCGGCGCGCATCTTCCGCCAGGCTCTCAGTACTCGGTCGAGCTTGAGGCCTCATGGGACCGTCGCCCAGGCTCGATGGGTAATAACATTATGATCACATTGAGGAACGATGAAACCGGCAAGGCGCCTGAGGCACTTACTGATGAGCTGCAACGTTTTGCAGAATGTGCAAGAGTCGCGGTGGGGGTTTAGTCATAGCGGCAACACCTAACAAATCGCTCAAGTACGTTCCGGCCCTTCGGGCCTCCACCGGACGCGGCTAAAGCCGCGCCGCTTAGCTCAGACGTTATGTTGCTGTAACTGAATCCAATAAGGAGGTAAACATGGATCTTTCGGATCGGACGGATGACTACCTAATCAAAACCTACTGCCACCTCGTAAAAAATATGGTGCCCCAGAATGAGAGAAACATGCGGGATTTTCCGCCGGAGGAAATGTGGCATGGAGTGCGAGATGCCCTGATCAAATCTATAACAAAGGTTTCAAAAGAACTTGCCAATAGAAACATAGAGTCGGAAAGCCTGGACTGCGAAACACTAAAACTTTGATGTTTTTACATAGCGGAGAGCAACATAACAAGTCGCTCAAGTACGTTCCGGCCCTAACGGGCCTCCACCGGACGCGCCAGAGGCGCGCCGCTTAGCTCAGACGTTAGCTGTTGGAATGAGTATTTGTAGCTCTGCCCCAAAGAACGGCCAGAGCGGAGCAGTTGGTAGCTTACGCCGTGCCACGGGCGCCGTGCCAGTTCTCAGGCTCGGGCCTAGTAGCCGGCCTCAGCGTTGCCGCTTCCTGGCATGCAGTCCGGAGGGGTATGGCTTCGCCGCTCTTTCCCGGAAAGGCCGCAGTATCGCCCCGCTTTCTGCCAATCGAGTACTGGGGCGGGCTTTGATCAGCGGCGGGGGCGGTCTTGCCGAGAATGCCCCTTCCACAGCTAACAAGTCGCTCAAGTACGTTCCGGCCCTTCGGGCCTCCACCGGACGCGGCTAAAGCCGCGCCGCTTAGCTCAGACGTTATCGCACTTGTGCTTTTCAGTATCTGGCCTGTTGCCATCCGGGAAGGAGGAGTCACTCGGCGGTTCGTGCCACCAGAAGGCGCGCTGCAAGCTGGTCGGGTTCGCCTTTGCGGCTTTGGAAACTACGTGCCAGTTTCGGCTTTCCAGACCCCTGGGCATAGAGGCTTCGATTGGAAACCTCGTTGCCAAACTGGCAGAATCCAGCCATGAGCAGAGGTGGCGCTTCAGCTTCCGGTGGTTCCAGCCGGCTGGCTCTTCGGTCAGGCGTTCCCAGGCCTTCGTTCTGGCCAGCGGCTTCGCTCCAGGCCGCACCCCTCGCCAAAGCTGGCGGGTGGTTTCGCTTCCAGCGGCTTCGGCCCGAAAACAAGCGGCAAGATCGAGCACTCTGGAATCCGTTAAATTTCAACATAGCTCGTGCCATAACAAAGCCTTCAACCCGACGCCGGATAACGTGGTGGCCGGCAAAGCCGGGTTGGGCATGTGCCGGCGCGGGTTAAGGCAAACGTTATAGCACTTGTGCTTTTCAGCATCTGGCCTGTTGCCATCCGGCGAGGAGGAGTTTCTCGCAATTTCGTGCCAGCGGCAAGCGCGCAGCAATCTGGTCGGGTTCGCCTATGCGGCATCAGAAACTACGTACAAGCTTCGGGCAGCCAGGCTGCTGGGCGTCGAGGCTTCGATTGGAAACCTGGTTGCCAAACTGTCAGAATCGAGCCATGAGCAGTGGTGGCGCTTCACGTTCCTGCGGTTTTATCTGGTTGGCCCTTCGGTCAGGTATTCCCAGTCCTTCGTTCTGGCCAGCGGCTTCGCTCCAGGCCGCACCCTTCGCCAAAGCTGGCGGGTCGTTTCGCTTCCGGCGGCTTTGGCCTGAAAACAAGCGGCAACATCGAGCACTCTGGAATCCGCAAAATTTCAACATAGCTCGTGCCATAACAAAGCCTTCAACCCGACGCCGGATAAAGTGGTGGCCGGCAAAGCCGGGTTGGGCATGTGCCGGCGCGGGTTAAGGCAAACGTTATGTGTGACTCATGATACTTATTGCTCTCGAAATCTTCGTTCTCTTATTAGTGTTGGTGGCGGTTTTTACATGGATTTCCCATGGCTGGATTGCCATTGTTTTCGGTCTTTTGCTGTCCTTCGCAATAGGATGGGGCTTGGTTTCCGCTCAACTGAGCAATGATCTTAGGTCGCTAGTCCGGGTGCCAGGCGCAAAGTCTTCTGTCGTCAACATCACCGCGGTTTACGAGAATCCTGCGCAACACAAGGAATTTATCAAGCTCAATTGGCTGATAAGCACCAATATTCAGTGGGGTTGGCTAATATGGAGCCTATTTTTGGCACTTGCTTATTGTGCTGCGATTTTGCTTCGGAGATACCTGGAAGTTCCGCACACATAACAAATCGCTCAAGTACGTTCCGGCCCTTCGGGCCTCCACCGGACGCGGCTAAAGCCGCGCCGCTTAGCTCAGACGTTAGCTGTTGGAATGAGTATTCTTAGATCTGCATCGGTGAACGGCCAGAGCGGGGTAGTTGGTAGCTCCCGCTGTGCCACGGGCGCCGCGCCAGTCTTAAAGCTCGGGCGTAGTAGCCGGGAGCGGCGCTGCCGATTCCTGGCGCGCAGTCCGAAGGGCTATGCCTTTGTCGCTTTTACCCGGAATGGTCGCAGCGGCGTCCGGCTATCTCCCAGTCGAAAACTGGGGCGGGCTTCGATCAGCGGCTGGGGCGCTTTTGGGGAGAATGCCCCTTCCACAGCTAACAAATCGCTCAAGTTCGTTCCGGCCCTTCGGGCCTCCACCGGACGCGGCTAACGCCGCGCCGCTTAGCTCAGACGTTAGCTGTTGGAATGAGTCTCTTAAGAATGGTAACGGAGAACGGCCAGACGGCGGCAGTTGGTAGCCGCCGCCGTGCCACGGGCGCGTTGGCAGCTTCCAGGGCCGGAGGCGCTAGCCGGTCTTGGCGCTGCCTCTTTCTGGCTCGCAGCCGGGTAGGTAGGGTGCCGTGGCGCTTTCGCCCGGAAATGCCGCAGCGGCGTCTTGCTCTCTGCCAGTCGAGCACTGAGGCGGGCTTCGTTCGCGCGCAGGGGCGCATTTGCCACAAATGCCCCTTCCACAGCTAACAAGTCGCTCAAGTACGTTCCGGCCCTTCGGGCCTCCACCGGACGCAGCTAAAGCTGCGCCGCTTAGCTCAGACGTTAGCTGTTGGAATGAGTATTTGTAGATCTGCGTCGGAGAACGGCCAGAGCGGGGCAGTTGGTAGACCCCGCCGTGCCACGGGCGCCACGGCACCTGCCAATCGTGTAGTCGCTAGCCTGGTAAGGCGTCGCCACTTCCTGGTGAGCAGTCCGGAGGGTCGCGTGCCTCCCGCTTCTGCCCGGATAGGCTGCCGCCGCGTCCGGCTCTCTGCCCCTCGAGGGTTGGGGCGGGCTTCGGGCGGCAGCCGTGGCGCCGCTACGGCGAACGAGTCCTCCACAGCTAACAAATCGCTCAAGTACGTTCCGGCCCTTCGGGCCTCCACCGGACGCGGCTAAAGCCGCGCCGCTTAGCTCAGACGTTAGTCCTCAGGGAGGAGGTATCCAGTGGAGCGGCGTAATTCAACCATAGCGGTGGTTCTTCTGTCGGTGATCCTTCACTCCGGATGCGCGCTTAATGAACGAACGGAGCTTGGCCACACCGCGGCACAGATCAAAACTGCATGTGAGAATCCAGAGCTCTCGATTCCGGTTAGGGGGCTAGGCGGCATATTCTGGATCCCAGGCCACTTCTCCCTGTCCGGCCGCGCGGGCCGCGATTACGCACGCTATCACTCTGAGTGTCGCCCTTGGATAACTGATGACCCCGCTTCATTGGAAAAAGTTGATGGTGAGGTGAGCGTCGGAGATCGAGAGTATTGCCAAGTATGCGGAATCGAAAAACTGGCAGAACTAGATGCTAAAAATATCCAAAGCGAAAGTTCGTTCGGGCTTCAGATTGTGCAATTCGAAATTCCCGTAGACGGCGAGGCGGTGCCTATCACTGTAATCTACGACAAGAAAACGTTTGTCCAAATCGTCGCAGATAGAACTCAATTTTGGAGGAAAAGCCTGCGGTATATGGAGAATTTCGACGCATATATCAACACGGTATCCGAGCGCTTGAGCAATAGATCAACTGATGACTAACAAGTCGCTCAAGTACGTTCCGGCCCTTCGGGCCTCCACCGGACGCGGCTAAAGCCGCGCCGCTTAGCTCAGACGTTAGGTAAACCCTTCTTCTAATGGGAATCGAGAGCTTTCTACTTTCAGCTGTCCTGATAATGATTTTGGTGTCTGGCCTTAAGGTTACCGCCGAGTCCGAGCGGTTCGCGGTGGTCGCTGCCGGGCGGCTTGTCAGGCTTGCGGGGCCCGGTCTCTCATTTCGGCTCCCTGGGTCTGCACAGCAGTGGACGCGGATCAAGCTTGGTGACTCCGGAAAGTACTTGGGAGACGGACTAGCCGAAATCAACGGAGCAACTGTTCCCGTATCGGACGAAGACCTGCGGCCTGGAGATTCTGTGAAAGTGACCTCGTTTAAGGATAATTCCGTTCGGGTATCCGGCGAGCCCTAGCACTCCACTTCCAGAGCTTGGCAGGAAGCTTTATGAACCGTTTACCTAACAAATCGCTCAAGTACGTTCCGGCCCTTCGGGCCTCCACCGGACGCAGCTAAAGCTGCGCCGCTTAGCTCAGACGTTAGCTGTTGGAATGAGTATTTCTAGATCTGCATCGGTGGACGGCCAGGGCGGGGCGGTTGATAGCACCCGCTGTGCCACGGTTGCCGCGGCAGATTCGAGGCGTGGAGTTGCTAGCCCGGCTCAGCGTCGCCGCTTCTTGGTTTGCAGCCCGGAGGGTCGCCTGCCTGCCGCTTGTGCCGGGATAGGCCGCTGCCGAATCTGGTTCTCTGCCTGTCGAGGGCCGGGGCGGGCTTCGCTCGCCGGTTGCGGCGCCCTGGCGGTAAGCGACCCCTCCACAGCTAACAAGTCGCTCAAGTACGTTCCGGCCCTTCGGGCCTCCACCGGACGCGGCTAAAGCCGCGCCGCTTAGCTCAGACGTTATACCGCATGATCTTTGCCATTGAAACGGAGGAACGGTCTTTCCACGCTTTCAAAACTGAAGAAGAAGCAACTTCCTATTGTGAGGGACTTGATGTCGAGGCAGCCGTCTGGCTTTTCTGGGATGCTCGAGGGGCGCCATTGGAGCCACACTTTTCCACCCCAAACAAACGTGGCCTATTTGTTGTCCGAAATGGGGAGTATTCTCTCGCGCCCGCCTCGGAGGATCATCACTCTGATTTGTCTGAGGCACTTCGTGAAGTAGTTAGCTTTGAATCTCCAGCGCCCCTGAATTCCTTGCAAGGAGTTCTAGACTACATTGGGATGAAGAGAGAATAGCTAGATTGGTGTGCGGTATAACAAATCGCTCAAGTACGTTCCGGCCCTCCGGGCCTCCACCGGACGCGGCTAAAGCCGCGCCGCTTAGCTCAGACGTTATGCGGCCCCAGTAATAAAGGTATGAAAACGACCCGCTACTTCGACACCACTCGAGATCGCCCCGATCGTGCCGAAATACGGGACGAGTGGATTCAGCAGACAGTAGAACGCCCGGAGTACGAGCATGTCCAATCTGACGGGCGGGTTCGATTGTGGGCCCAGATTCCGGAGGCTGGCGGGCGCTATCTCCGAGTGGTTTTGCTTGCGGACCGGGAGACAGTCCATAATGCATTCTTCGATCGAGGATTTAAGCCATGAAAGTCCAGTATTTTGAAGACACGGACACCCTCTACATCGAGTTCCAGGGCCGAGAGATCTCGGAGACCCGAGACTTGGATGAGAACACCCTCCTTGACCTGGACTCCGACGGGAATGTTTGCGCGATTACCTTCGAGCACGCCAGTCAAAGAACCGATATTAGTCATTTGCAAGTAGAAGGCATAGCCGCATAACAAATCGCTCAAGTACGTTCCGGCCCTTCGGGCCTCCACCGGACGCGGCTAAAGCCGCGCCGCTTAGCTCAGACGTTATAGGAGTTTGTGATTCTTAGAACCGTAGCGTCTTTAGTAAGTGCCCTCGGTATCGCTCTTGCTATTGTGGGAATCTTGGCGCTGCTAGTCCAAGCCGAGCCCATCCCGCTCGACAATAGGCCTCCCGAACATGAGTCCATCCTGGTTTCGGGAATATTGATGAAATTGCCATCCGGAGAACTCTGCCGACATACCTACGGTGGCGAAGTTCGCGTTTTGGATTCCTCGTCTAGTCCAGTCACCGATGCCCGGATTGACTTGGTCCTCTCTCATGAGATTGCCGATTCTGAACAGCGGATTTTGGTGTTGAACCGAACGACAACATTGACCGGACACGCGCACATCAGAGAATGTTTTTGGAACAGAGTCGACTGGGAATCAGCCATACTTCATGTATCAAAGCAGGGGTACAGGAGTTACACCGAAAGCGTGGAGCCCACTTGGCAGAGAGTAAAAGACGTGGAATTAGACAAGCACTCCTATAACAAATCGCTCAAGTACGTTCCGGCCCTCCGGGCCTCCACCGGACGCGGCTAAAGCCGCGCCGCTTAGCTCAAACGTTATAGCACTTGTGCTTTTCAGTATCCGGCTCGTTGCCAAACGTCGAGCAGTCGATTCGCCTAGCTCCCTGCGGGCAGCGAGTCAGGGGCAGCGTCAAGCGGTAAAGTGTGCTGCCCTCTCAACCCACCAACCGGCTTCCGGCTGCCCCTGCCGCAATCTTCGCGGCTTCGAGCGGAAAGCTGGTTGCCAAACTGGCAGAATAGGAGCATGAGGTTCGGTGGTGCGTCAGGTAGTGGTGGCTTCAGCGAGCTGGCCCTTCGGCAAGCCTTTGCCATGGCTTCGCCCAGGCAAGTGCCTTCGCTCCAGTCGGGTCCGTTCGGCGAAGACTGGAGAAGGCTTCAAGCTACCCGACTTCGGCCTCAAAACAACGGCAAGAACCAGGTGCTCTGGAATCCACCACAACCCAATCAACCCCGTGCCATAACAAAGCCTTCAACCGGACGCGGGGTAAGCTGGTGGCCGGCAAAGCCGGGTTGGGATTGCGGGCGCGCCGGTTAAGGAAAACGTTAACCATGCATCGAGGGCCTATCGTAATAGTTGTGTTTCTCCTAATTGGTTGCTTGGGACAAATTCGCGATGATTTTGGTAGTAAGCGGGACGTTGGGGAAATGATGCGGACCGCTTGCGTTTCAGTCGAAAACTTCGCTTCCCAACTACGAGCGGCACCTAAGATGCATGGTGCCGATTCCTTTGTGGGCTACTATGACTACGGTGTGGGGATGCCTCGTGGGGATACATTTCTTGTCGTGCCGATACCGAATCCAGCCCAATCCTCTCTGGTAGAAATCCTCCAGGCCACTAGCCCACGTAAAGAGTCTCTTTGGCGCGAGGTGGAGCTTGTAGGTGGAGATTCCAGTACTGACGAACCTTTCGAGGCCGTAGTGCCGGCGAAGAAACGCCATCCGTCACCTAATAGCACAATCGTTGAACGTGAGGCCGTGCTCATAAGGGGAGGCTTTAAAGAGGCTTGCGGGAAACACTATCTAGTCGCTGTTCTCGCAAATCCGCTGTTCTCGATTGAGGATGAGTGGCCAAAACTTCGGGAGAGCTATACAAAATTCAACTCCAGCCTTAGGTGGCCGGACTGAAGCATGGTTAACAAATCGCTCAAGTACGTTCCGGGCCTTTCGGCCCTCCACCGGACGCGCTTACGCGCGCCGCTTAGCTAAATCGTTATGTGAATACTGGGGAAACTGAGTGGAAGAAATCCTCGAGGAGATAGGGAAGGGCTTCTTTCGGGCCGTAGGTTGGCTGCTTGCCGAGGTCCTTTTCGGAACGGTGTGTTATTGGGTTGGCTGGCCGGTGTGCCGGGCCTTTACACTTGGAACCTATCCGCGCTCTCGAAATCAGGTGCTTCCGGATTCGTGGGATCTTGAATCCTTCATATGCAGTTCGGTGGGGTTCATCCTCCTGCTGGCGCTCGGCCTCTACCTTGCGGGCGCATTCTCTTAGTGAGCGAATGTGTGCACCAGACTGATAAGCCGCATTCACATAACAAGTCGCTCAAGTCCGTTTCGGCCCTTTGGGCCTCCACCGGACGCGGCTAAAGCCGCGCCGCTTAGCTCAGACGTTAGCTGTTGGAATGAGTATTCTTAGATCAGCACTGGAGAACGGCCGGAACAGGGCAGTTGGTAGCTCCCACGGTGCCACGGGCGTCGCGGCAGCTTCGCGCTACGGAGCCGGGATCCTGGCTTGGCGGTGCCAATTTCGTGCGATCAGCCCGGAGGGCCGGGTGCTTGCGGCTTCTGCCGAGAGAGGCCGTAGCCGCGTCTGGTCGTTTGCCAGTCGAGTACCGGGGCGGGCTTCGTTCGCTGGCCGCGGCGCTTTTGCGGCGGCTGTATCTTCCACAGCTAACAAGTCGCTCAAGTACGTTCCGGCCCTTCGGGCCTCCACCGGACGCGGCTAAAGCCGCGCCGCTTAGCTCAGACGTTATGTGTAATGTATGAAGAACCGAGAAATCGACAATGCCGTTCTTGCTGAAGTGCAGCAAAGAATTGGGCGTCTTATAGATACGGATTCAGCGGATCTTCTTGCAATGCCGTCCGAACACCTGGAGAACTTGGATGTTGGGGGTAAAACGCTCAAGTTGGGTACCTACCGTGACCCGCTCCCCACTGGCGAGACTCTGATCATCGTTCAATGCAAGAACGAGAGATTTTTAGGTTACGGAAACATGATCGCAGAGGGTGTCGTGGTGGATAAGAGCGGACGGAAGCGGCCCGCAGAGCAGGAGCTAATGTGGGAGTATGTTTAAGCTCACACATAACACGTCGCTCAAGTACGTTCCGGCCCTTCGGGCCTCCACCGGACGCGGCTAAAGCCGCGCCGCTTAGCTCAGACGTTAAGTGTCTATTTTCAGAAAATCTGCGCTGGGTTTTGGTCTAGGTCATTTGCTGCTAGTGTTGCTAATGAGCTACTCGATAGCGACCAGCCAGGATCCGGTCGCGGTCATGACCTGGCTTTTTCTCGTGGCAATAGATTTTCCGGTTTCGGTAGGCTGGCTAATTCTCTCCAATTTCATCGATGGAAACGAGATTCTTAGCCGTAAAGACGCCTCGGGGACTTATAGCACTCTAAGGGACATAGACAATTTCTGGTTTCCTGCGCTCTACTTCGGAGTAATTGGGAGCGCTTGGTGGTACTTCATCGGCTGGGTCCTCTCAAAGACCTTCTGGGCAGCCGGAGAGGTCAGAGACACTTAACAAGTCGCTCAAGTACGTTCCGGCCCTTCGGGCCTCCACCGGACGCGGCTAAAGCCGCGCCGCTTAGCTCAGACGTTAGATTTATGAAGAACTCTTTACTTGCATTAATTCTGCTCAATATAAGCGGGCTCGCCAGCGGCATCAGTATCGAACCAAGCTCCTTGGAATCTGCGGTGTATCGAGCCGACGCGATTGCACACGTTCGAGTGACAGAGGGGCGGGCTTTGTTCTTTAGCCGCGATGAATTCGGGCGGGTAAGTCCATGTATGGGCATCTATAAAGCTGAAGTTCTCAATTTACTCAAAGGAGAGATTACCGAATCAGAGTTTGGGATAAACTTCAATCTAATGCTCACCCCCGGAAACGAGTATCTACTATTCTTGGACAATAAAGGCGGACTAGGTATTGAATACTCGATGTTTGAGACCGCCGACTACCAAGAGTGCATAGAAGGGCGTCCGTCGGTGATGGCTCGATGGCGGGCATCATCACTGGTCGAGTGGAAGCTTACGGATGGATCAGGGTGGATTCAAATGGCAACCGCTCCATATGGCGTTTTCCTTGAGCTTCCAAGGATGACTGATGAGGGGAAAGTGGTGTTCGAGGAGTATGTGGCGAGAATACAAAGCATCATTTCGGACCAAGCGAAAAACGGCTTCAGCAGGAATGATGGTGTCGAATAAATCTAACAAATCGCTCAAGTTCGTTCCGGCCCTATCGGGCCTCCACCGGACGCGGCTAAAGCCGCGCCGCTTAGCTCAGACGTTATAAGATCATGTACGAAAAGAACGAGCCATGGTCAAAGATCCGGGACTGTCCTGAGATTTGTGTAACTGCCCATTGATACGTACTGTAAATCAGGAGTTTATCAATGGACGCAGTAGTGGATGAAAAAAGGCTGAAGGAGC